>NZ_JBRREH010000091.1:0-20383 GCF_056760175.1 Stenotrophomonas sp. STEN021
CGTCTTCTTCCGCTTGCCCGTGTGTTCCGCGTCCCCGAAGCTCAGCTGCATCGTCGTCATCCGTCGAACCTTGCGCTATTGTCGCCGAGGAATTGTTCAGAGCATCCCTAGAGGTCCCCGGGGAAAAGAGCCCGAAGTCATGGGTGACGTCCGTTGTCGGCCAAAAGCGGACGTAGCGCGTGCCTCTGCTTCCAAGCTGCGTAAGAAGAGCCTCGCCTACATCGGGCACGGATCGACCTCTTCTATCCTACGAGGCCCCGCCCGCCTTGAGAGCCAGCATGCACGACAAGCTTTGGGGTTGGCGCGCTTGCTGATGGCGATTCGAGCTTGATACGGTCGCAATAGTTGCGATAGATAGGGGAGTGACAGCGCGCTTGTTAGCGTGTCCTTGTTCCCATTCCTGGTGCTGCGAATGGAAAAGCGCGGCCTTGCCGCTGCGGCACTTTGCGTCCTCTTGGCCGTCGCAGTGTGGATGCACTGGCCCGAACCTGCAGGCGAGCAAGTGCGGGTCTATCAAGTACTGCACGCGTTCGATAACCGGTTGCTGCGAAGTGATGCGCTCGGCTTCGTGGCCGCAAGGGCCGAAGAGGGTTTCGAACTGCACACGCGCTATTCCGAAGCGACATCCTTCTAGATCCGATGCAAAGGCGTTCGGGTGCTGACGGTGGAGAACGCGTCGCCGCGTGTGATGATCCGGATCCCTATGGATGTACTGCAGCGTGCGCCTGATATCGCATACCTGCACACCAACTTCCGCCGTTGGCTGACCCAAGACCCGAACCGCGCGCGGTTGCAACTGGTCAACGTGGAGGGCGTGACCCGCACCCGTGGCAGTGAACTGCTGCTGGGCTATCGCTGGCAGGACATCAGGGTGACCGGCAGTTATGTCTACAACGATGCGCGCGACCCCAGTGAGGAAGGTGCTGGCCGCCGTCCGGTTTCACTAACGCCCCGGCACAGCGCAGGCCTGGTGGCCATGTGGGAGCAGCATGACCGTGGCCGAATCGGCCTCGAGGCCTACTACACCGGCGTCCAGGCGCTTGATGACAATCCCTGGCGTAGATGCAGCCGGCCGTCCCTGGAAGTCGGTGCGCTGGGAGAAATCGTGCTGGGAAAAGTCAGCCTGTTCCTCAATCTGGAAAACACCCTCAGCGTCCGCCAAAGCGGTTACAACTCGATACTGCGGGCCCCGTCGCGCGGACGATGGCCAGTGGACCGTGGGTGCTTGGGCACCACTGGAAGGACTTGTGGTGAACGGTGGTTTGAGGATGAAGTTCTAGCTGGCGATGTTCTTGTCGGCCTCTGGCCTGCCCGGCAGGCCAGAGGGGTAAAGAGGGGCATTACTCAGGTGCCGACGTGGAACGGGTTACAGTGTTCGGTAAGCCCGAGATGCTCCAGGGCAATCTCCAGCCCCAGCGCATAGCTCTGCGCACCGTAGCCGCTGGCCACGGCCAGCCTGCGGCCAGCACCTGACGGGATACAGGCCTCGCGCTCTGCGCCGTCATCATGCACTTCCACGTAGGCGTTGTGCAGATGCGGCAGCAGACGCTGCAGGCGCGTGCTGTCGGCACAGGCACCCGGGTCCAGCAGGGTTACTTCGCCGCGGCTGTGGTCGGCCACACGCAGCGCGTCCAGCAGCTCCTGCTCCGACCCGCAGGCGCGGATGGCGATGGTGGTGCCGGCATCGATTGCACGTTCCACCAGCGCCTTCAACACCGGGCTGGGCAGCGGTGTCGCGGTGCGGATAAGACGACCGGTCGCTTCCGGGCCACGAATGATGAAAATGGACATGTTTCAGGCCTCCAGAGCCAGGCGATGGCGGATGATGCCGAGCGACAGCGGGTAACCACCCTGCGTGCTGCGGTGGTCGGCCACCACCGCCGCCGGCGCGTGCTGCAGGCGCAGCCGTGATTCAAGATCGAACCCGGCCATGCCCTGCACCTCGATGTACTGCGCCGGCAGTGTTTCCAGCGCGGCACCCAGTGCACCGGACTGCTCGTGCCACTGCTGCTCATCCACGTTGCCCAGCTCAAGCACGACCCAGTCGTTGGGGCGTGCTTCAATCTGGCACAGGCACTGGCTCACCTCTTCCACGCAGCTGCATTCCCTGCACACCCAAAGCATGGTTGCCCAGGTGTGCGGGCAAGTCCGGCGTTTCGTTGCTGCGGGCTGCGTGGCGTATCACGATGACGGTCATTGTCGTTCTGGTTTCACACCCTGCGGTGCGGTGATGCCATGGTCTTCGCGGCGGCCGTAAAATCGCCAGACGTTTTTGCGAGCCCCCACATAAAATCACCGTAATGGACCGCCACCAGCCCCCCGGCTGCAAACAAGCCGTGAAATTTTATGAAGAATTTACGCGGCATATCAGCCGGGGAATGGGCTTTTTACAGGCATCGATTCGACAATTTCTCATCGGCTGAACAGCCATTCCGTGAGTTGTCCTTTCATGTCTCTGCATCTTTTCCCGGGCCAGCCCTTCAGCGCCCAGGCGATTGTCGCCCGCGGTATCGCTGGGCTTGCCCTGTTTGCCGGCGCGGCGTTCAGCAGTAACGCGGCCACCGTCACCGGCTCGGCGGCCATTGCCAACGACTACGTCTGGCGCGGCTCCAGCCAGACCCAAGGCGACGCGGCCGTCCAGGCTGGTTTCAAGGCCAGCGCAGAATCAGGCTGGTACGCATCGGTGTGGGGCTCCAATGTCGAGTTCGCACCGGACACCCATGCCAGCAGCGAACTGGATTTCGTTGCCGGCTGGTCGGGTGGCCTGTCTGATGACTGGGCACTGGACGTCAACCTGACCCATTACCGGTACCCGTCCACCACCGTGGACCTGAACTGGACCGAATTGAACAGCACCGTCACCTGGAAGCAGAACTATTGGCTGCAGCTAGCGTACTCGCCCGACGCGCTGGCCACCGATGAGCGCGGCATCTACGCGCAGCTGGGTGCTCGCCTGCCGGTGAGCGACACCGTGCGTCTGGAGGCAGCGGTCGGCCATTACTGGCTAGAAGACGCCTACAACGACAGCTACACCCACGGCCAGCTCAGCGGGATCTGGGCCTTCAAGGCGCCCTTCGAACTGCGCGTGACCGCCCACGCTACCGATTCGGCGGCCAAGCGCATCTTCCCTGACCTGGCCGGCTCGCGCATCGAAGCCGCACTGCAGGCATCGTTCTGAGCTGAGCCAAGCATCGCATCGTAGTCACCTCACCCCTGCCATCGGGGGTGTGCGTGCTGGCCGCTCCAGCCGCACGACCTGCGATCCAACCACAACAAGGTGGGACATCCCATGTTTGAGTTCCTTTCCGTGTTCGCGCTGGCCCTGCTGCTGGGCTGGCCTATCGGTCGCTATCTGGCGGCCGTCATGCGTGGCAACCCCATGTGGGGTGACCGCGTCTTCGGCCTGATCGAACGGCCTCTCTATCGCATCCTGGGTGTCGCACCTGGCCAGGGCATGGGGTGGAAGCAGTACGTCAAAGCCTTCCTGATCAGCAACCTAATGCTGGGCGTGCTCACACTGGCGATCTTCATGACCCAGGCCTGGTTGCCGCTCAACCCCAATGATGCGCCGAACATGCGCTGGGATCTGGCGCTGCACACCATGGTCTCGTTCCTGACCAACACCAACCAGCAGCACTATTCCGGCCAGGCCCAGCTGTCCTACTTCGCGCAGATGACCGGCATCCTTGGCCTGCAGGTGATCACCCCGATGATGGGCCTGGCGCTGGTGGTGGCGACCCTGCGCGGCCTGTTTGGCGGGCGCACGCGCGAGGCACTGGCCAGCACGGCCAACGCCGCCTCGAACAAGACGCCGACGGCTGACGTCGAGCCGGATCTGGGCAACTATTGGGCCGATATCATCCGCCCCGCCGTGCGCCTGATGCTGCCGCTGTGCCTGCTCTGGTCGCTGCTGCTGACCTGGCAGGGTGTGCCGTCCACCCTAAACGGTGGCCCAGTGGCAACGCCCATCGACGCTTCAGCCGGCATGGCCGAGCAGAAGATCCCGCTGGGCCCGGTGGCCTCCATGGTCGCGGCCAAGCAACTGGGTACCAACGGTGGTGGCTGGTATGGCCCCAACAGCACCGTGCCGCTGGAAAACCCGACCGCCATTTCCAACCTTCTGGAAACCCTGGCGCTGATTCTCATTCCGGTCAGCATCGCCTTCATGGTCAGCGCCTTCACCGGCCGCCGCCGCTTCACCGCCTTGGTGGTCGGCACCATGCTGTCGATGTCACTGGTGTCGGCCGGCGTGGCCCTGTGGTCAGAATCGCTGTCCTCCACCACGACCGACATCGCCTTGATGGAGGGCAAGGAAGTGCGCTTCGGCGCCGAGCCTTCCGCGCTCCGGGCCGCGCTGACCACGCAGACCTCTAACGGCTCGGTCAACGCCATGCATGACTCGCTGGCGCCGCTCACCGGCATGGTCACCATCAGCAACATGCTGGTCAATTCCATCTGGGGCGGCGTGGGCTGCGGCCTGCAGCAGTTCATCGTCTACCTGTTGCTGAGCGTGTTCCTGGCCGGCCTGATGACCGGACGCACGCCGGAGCTGTTCGGCCGCAAGATCGAAGCCCCGGAAGTAAAGCTGCTGGCCGTGCTGGTGCTGCTGCAGCCGCTGGTACTGCTGACGCTGACTGCCATTACCCTGGCCGTACCCAGCCTCACCGGTAACTCCAATCCCTCCTTCCACGGCATCAGCCAGGTGTTCTATGAGTTCACCTCGGCCTTCGCCAACAACGGGTCCGGCTTCGAAGGTCTGGGAGACGCCACCTATTGGTGGAACCTGAGCTGCGCCGTAGTTCTGGCCCTGGGCCGATACCCTGCGCTGATCATCCCACTGGTCATCTCGGCCATGCTGGCACGAAAGCGTGCCGTGCCTGAAAGCCCGGGCACGCTGCACGTTGAGACGCCGACCTTTGCACTCACCCTGATCGCTGTGGTCGTCATCCTGACCCTGCTTCAGTTCATGCCGGTTCTGGTTCTGGGCCCCATCGCCGATCACCTCGCGCTCAAGGCCTTCTGAGGATTCCACAATGACTGATACTTCCATGCACAAGGGGCAGCGCCCCGGCCGCCCGGCGTTGCTCGATGCTGCCGGCTTCAGGGCCGCTGTCATTGCTTCCTGCGCCAAGCTTTCCCCTGGCCACGCCTTTCGCAACCCGGTGATGGCCGTGGTGTGGCTGGGCACCCTGCTCACCGCAGGCCTCACCCTTGGCGGCAAGGCTGCCGCCGGCCCCGGCTGGGCGGTTACGGCGCTGCTGCTGGTAACTGTGCTGTTCGCTAATTTCGCCGAGGCCATTGCAGAAGCACGCGGCCGTGGCCAGGCCGCCTCGCTGCGCCGCGCACGCAAGGATCTGGTGGCACGCAAGATCGCCGATGCAGCCAGGTCCGCCAGCGAGGTCTCGGTGCCCGCGGCCGAGTTGCGGCCGAACGACCTGGTAGTGGTGTCGGCGGGCGAGATCGTGCCGGCCGACGGTGAGATCATTCGTGGCTTGGCCACCATCAACGAATCGGCGGTCACCGGCGAGTCGGCCCCGGTGCTGCGCGAGGCCGGTACCGACCGCTCCGGCGTCATCGGTGGTACCAAAGTACTGTCGGACGAAATCGTGGTGCGAGTCACCGCCGAGCCTGGCAACAGCTTCTTGGACCGCATGATCTCGCTGGTAGAAGGTGCCAATCGGCAGAAGACCCCCAACGAAATCGCGCTGGGGCTGCTGCTGATCACGATGACATTGACGTTCCTGATCGTCGTGCTGACCTTGCCGTCGATTGCCGGCTTCGTAGGCATCACGCTGGATCCGCTGCTACTGGTGGCGCTGCTGGTGTGCCTCATTCCGACCACCATCGGCGGCCTGCTGCCGGCCATCGGCATCGCCGGCATGAACCGTGCGCTGTCTGCCAACGTGCTGGCCAAGTCGGGCAAGGCCGTGGAAGTGGCTGGTGACGTGGACGTGCTGCTGCTGGACAAGACCGGCACTATCACCCATGGTGATCGCCAGGCAACGGCCTTCCACCCGCTTGCAGGCGTGGACCTGGACCGTCTGCGAGAAGCCGCGCTGCTGTCCTCGCTGGCTGACCCGACTCCGGAAGGCAAGTCGATCGTCAAGCTGGCACGCCAGCCCAACACGCCCATCGAAGAGCCGGCCAACGCACACTTCGTGCCGTTCAGCGCACACACCCGCATGTCCGGCGTCGATCTGAGCCTGGCCGATGGGCAGGTGCGCGCCATCCGCAAGGGCGCCATCGATGCCATGGTGAAGTACGCGCAGTCGCTGGGCTCGGAGCCCTCACCTGAACTGTCCGCACGCGTGGAACAGGTTGCACGCAACGGCGCCACGCCGTTGGTGGTAGCCGATGGTCGACACCTGCTGGGCGTCATCGAACTGTCCGACGTGGTCAAGCACGGTATCAAGGAAAAGTTTGCCCAGCTGCGCGCCATGGGCATCAAGACCGTGATGATCACGGGCGACAACCCGTTGACCGCTGCAGCCATCGCCGCCGAAGCGGGTGTGGATGACTACATCGCCGAAGCGCGTCCGGAAGACAAGCTGGCCCGCATCCGCCAGGAACAGGCCTCCGGTCGTCTGGTCGCCATGGTGGGTGACGGTACCAACGACGCACCTGCGCTTGCACAGGCCGACGTGGGCCTGGCGATGAACTCGGGTACGCAGGCCGCCAAGGAAGCCGGCAACATGGTGGATCTGGATTCGGATCCGGCCAAGCTGCTGCAGGTGGTTGAAGTGGGCAAGCAGCAGCTGATCACACGCGGTGCGCTGACCACCTTCTCGCTGGCCAATGACGTGTCCAAGTACTTCGCCATCCTCCCGGCGATGTTCGCGGCCGTACCTTCAATGGCCGCGCTGAACGTGATGCACCTTTCCAGCCCGACCAATGCCGTGATTGCGGCGCTGATCTTCAACGCGATCATCATCCCGATCCTGATTCCGCTCGCTCTGCGTGGCGTCCGCTTCCGCGCCGCGAGTGCTACGGCGCTGCTGCGCCGCAACGTGCTGGTCTACGGCTTGGGCGGCGTGCTGCTGCCGTTCCCGGCCATCAAACTGATCGACATGGCGCTGGCCGCGCTGTTCGGTGCCTGAGGACAACCCATGAACAACATCATTGAACACAATCCGTCCAACGCATCCTCCGCACGTAATGGTGTCTGGCGGGCATCGATCGGCCTGGCGATCATCTCGCTGCTCGGGTTTGGTTTCGTCTACTCGCTGGCCGCGACCAACCTCGGCAAGCTGATGTTCCCTGCAGCCGCCAACGGCAGCCTGATCAAGCGCGACGGCAAGGTGATCGGCTCATCCTTGGTGGCACAGCCATTTGCTGATGATCGCTACTTCCAGTCTCGTCCGTCGGCAGCGTCCTACGACGTGATGGCCGTGGCCGGCAGCAACCAGGCGCGCACCAATCCGGACCTACGCAAGCGGGTAGACGAGGCCCGCGCGGCCGTCGCAGCACGCGACGGCGTTTCGCCCGACGCCGTGCCCAGCGATATGGTTACCCAGTCCGGCGGCGGCATCGATCCGCACATCTCGCCGGCGGCCGCGAAGAACCAGGTGAATCGCGTGGCCAAGGCACGCGGCATGCAGGCCAGCGAGGTTGAAGCGTTGCTTGCCGAGCACACCGAAGGCATGCGCTTTGGCCTGTATGGCGCTCCGCACGTAAATGTGCTGGAACTGAATATAGCGCTCGACAGCGCAGTACCGGCCCCGTCCAAGAACTGACAGCTGCACGCCGCTATCTGTCGCCCCTGCCCTCGTGCGGGGGCGGCGTTGCCTTAGAGCGCAAATGCGCGCACCCCTGACGAAACCTGCTCATGAACGAAGACCGCAGCGCCAAAGCTGATGCCCTGGCGGGAGAACTACGCCGCCAGAACAGCGGTCATCTCACCGTATTCCTCGGCGCTGCGCCGGGCGTAGGCAAGACCTACGCCATGCTCTCCCGCGCGCGCGAGCTGCATCGCCAGGGCATTGACCTGGTGGTTGGCATCGTCGAAACCCATGGCCGCTCAGAGACCGCTGCGCTGGTGGAAGGCCTCGAACTCATCCCGCGCAAGCGGATTGAATACCAAGGGCGCAAACTGCAGGAACTGGATGTCGACGCCATCCTGGAACGGCGCCCGCAGGTTGCCCTGATCGACGAACTGGCGCACCGCAACGTGCCCGGCAGCCGCCACGAGCGGCGCTGGCAGGATGTCATCGACCTACTTGACGCTGGCATCGATGTATACACCACCGTCAACATCCAGCATCTTGAAAGCTTGAATGACGTAGTGCATCGCATCACCGGCATCCGGGTCAGCGAGACCGTCCCGGATGCGCTGTTCGACCGCTTGCGCGACATCCGTCTTGTCGACCTGCCCGCACGCGAGCTCATCGAACGCCTGAACCAGGGCAAGGTCTATCTGCCAGAACAGGCCACGCAAGCGCTGCAGGCCTTCTTCTCGCCGTCCAACCTCGCCGCACTGCGCGAACTGGCGATGCAGACAGCGGCAGACCATCTTGAGGAGGATCTGCGCGAGTCGCAGATCGCGCGCGGCCTGCCCGGCATCGCGCTGCGCAACCGGGTGCTGATCGCCATTGATGGGATGGGTGCCTCAGAGTATATGGTGCGTGCCGGCCGCCGCATTGCACAGCGCCGCGATGCGCCATGGACCGTAGTGACCGTCCAGTCCGGCAAACCGATGGATGCAACGCGCCAAGCAGAGCTTGACCGCGCATTCGCGCTCGCCCGCAGCCTGGGCGCGGACGCTGAAGTCGTGCATGGCTCCCACGTCGCCGATGCGCTACTTGACCACGCCGAGCGCTGCGGCGCGTCCACCATCATTGTCGGCCGCACGCGCGAGCGTCCAGTGGCGCGGATGATCAACCGCACGCTCACGCAGCAACTTCTGCAGAGGGGGGCGCATTACGAGCTGGTCATCATCAGCTCGCCCGAAGTTCGAGCCCGCGCCCGCCGGCGCCTGCGCGTTCCGGATCGCTCGTTGCTGCGGCATGACCTGACCGCAGCGGTGCTTGCCACACTTGGTGCGATCATCGCCTCCTGGATGGCGCAGCGCTGGCTGGGCATTGATGACATGTCCATGGTGTTCATCGTTGCTGTGATCCTGGTGGCCACCCGCACCAGTATGCTCGGTGTCGTTGGCACAGCGGCGTTGTGCTTCTTCAGCTACAACTTCTTCTTCATCGAACCCACCTTCACCTTCAGCATCAGCGCCAACCGCGGCGTGGCAACAGTGGTCATTTTCCTGGTGGCAGCACTCGTCTGCGGCAGTCTGGCAACGCGTCTGCGCGCACAGATAATGGCGCTGCGCGCTGTCAACGCCCAAGCAACAATGATGGAGCGTCTGGGCCGCGGGCTGAGCAGTGCCGCAGACCTGGGTCAGGTGCTCCACGTGGGACGCATCGCGATGGAACGCAGCCTGGGCGTCTCGGTCTGGATGCAGTCCGGTGATCGCATCGAGCAATCCCCCGGCACCGTGCTGCAGGGCACCGACCGCGCCGCCGCCGATTGGTCGCTGGGTCATCGCCAGCAGGCAGGCCGCTTTACCGACACGCTTGCTGCGTCGCAATGGTGGTTCGTTCCCCTGGTCGCCAACCGCACTGTGGTCGGCGTGATGGGCCTGCGCTGGGGTGAGAGCAATGCCCGGCTGGCACCGGAACAACGGCGCCTTGCCGAGGCCATGATCGACGACGTGACTCAGGCCATCATGCGCACACGCCTGGTCGCCGATCTGGAAGGGGCCAGGGTCAGCAACGAAACCGAGCGCCTGCGCTCTGCGCTGCTGTCATCGGTTTCACATGATCTGCGCTCCCCGTTGGCGTCCATGATCGGCTCTGCCAGCAGCCTGGTCAGCTACCCAGATGCGCTCTCGGCCGAGGACAAGGCCAACCTGCTCGACACGATCCTGGAGGAGGGCGATCGCTTGGATCGCTACATCCAGAATCTGCTGGACATGACCCGGCTGGGTCACGACGGGTTGACCCTCAACCGCGACTGGGTAGGCGTGGACGAACTGATCGGCTCGGCATCCGGTCGCCTGCGCAGGTACCAACCGGGGGTGAAGCTGGACGTTACCATTGCAGCCGACGTGCCACCGATATGGGTGCACCCTGCACTGGTGGAGCAGGGGCTGTTCAACATCTTGGAAAATGCGGCGAAGTTCTCGCCACTTGGCGCATCCGTGGATGTCCATGCGCGACTGGTCGGAAATGACCTGCAGCTCGACGTGCGCGACCGTGGCCCCGGCATTCCCGAGGATGAGCGCAAGCGCATCTTCGACATGTTCTACAGCGTTGAGCGTGGTGACCGGAATCGGAAGGGTACCGGTCTTGGCCTGACGATCGCCCAAGGAATGATTGGTGCACACGGAGGTTCCGTCGAAGCCTTCTCCGGGCCTGATGGCGTAGGCACCGTCATCCGCATCACCCTGCCGATGCTTCAACCGAGCGTATCTTGAGCCTGCCAAATGCCCGCAAAATCAGAAGCCAACGCTGACGTCCATGTGCTTGTCATCGACGATGAGCCGCATATCCGGAGATTCCTGCAGATCAGCCTGAAGGCGCAGGGCTACACGGTCCTGATGGCGGAGACGGGTCAGGGGGGCCTGGACATAGCACGTAGCTGCGCGGTAGACATCATCGTTCTGGACATCGGTCTTCCCGATATGGATGGGCACGCAGTACTTGCGCAACTGAAAGAGTTTTCGCAGGCGCCCATCATCATGCTCACGGCCCGGTCCGGGGAATCAGACAAGGTTGCGGCGCTTGATGGCGGCGCCCATGACTATGTCACCAAGCCTTTCGGCATCCACGAGCTGATGGCTCGCGTCAGGGTACTGCTGCGATCGGCAGACAGGGATGCGGAGGCCCCATTCTGCTTCGACGATGGCTCCCTTCGCATCGACGAACAAACCCATATGGTGACATTTGAGGGCAGGCAGCTGGTGCTCTCGCGCAAGGAGTACGCCTTGCTGCTTCTGCTTGCACGCAACGCGGGACGTGTGGTCACCCAGCCGGTGATACTGACCGAGATATGGGGCCCATCCCACAACCGCGACGCTCACTACATCCGCATCCTTCTGGCGCGACTTCGACCTAAGATCGGGGATACGGCTGCAGCTCCCCAGTACATCAAGACGCTGCCAGGTGTGGGGCTTCAGTTCAATCCAGCAGAGTGAGCCAGTCTTAGCAGTCAAACTCCGTGGCATGAGCACAGGAATTACGCGGCAGGAGTGACCACTTTTGAACTCAAGGCCTGGGGCTGCCGGTCCGATGCCTGGAAGGCTTACGTCTGCTTTCGGCCAAAAGCGGTCGCGAGAGCTGACTACAAAATCGTGAGCGAGTCAGGACAGGCTTCCAGCTTACGTATCCTTGTGCGCCAGAACTACGCTTGAATCGGACGGCCAAGTGCCCCGCCCATCTGCTGATCGTGAAAAGAAGACGAGCAGACACGGGCGCACCATCAATCAGCAGCAAACACTGCATCAGACCAGTATCCGCCCGAGCATACTTCTCGGAGACCACCTACTCGACCCGCTTTGGCGCAGTAGTTTGCATAAGTATCGAAATCGCGCTGACTGACCGCCTCTCCGTGAAAACGGACTTTATGTACAGTCATTACCAGCACGTCGTCGGAACATGCATTGACGGAACAGTCCGTTATCAACAGTTACATGCTTGGGTTATGGTTTTTTTACACAGAAGAATCCGCCAAGGTTCATCGTTGCAGTGGCATGAATCCATCGACTGGATCCTTGCTAAACCGACTCCGAACCGCTTCCGGACCCATGCGATCCGGCAGTGGATTGGAGCCTAAGTCTCAACCAGCGCGCCTCCCCCAAAGGAACGAGAATGAGCTTTTCAACCGTAAACCCCTATAACGGCGAAACCGTCAGAACCTTTCCCATCGCTGATGCTGCTGCGATTGACGCAGCCATAGAGAGCGCCCATGCAGCATTCCTGTCCTGGCGGACGACCACCCAGGCAGAGCGAGCCGCTGTTCTGCAGCGTGCCGCCGACCTACTACGCAGGGATTCACGCCGCTTCGCGGAGATACTTACCCTGGAAATGGGCAAGCTGATCGGCGAAGCCGAGGCGGAGGTCGAGCTGTCGGCTAACATCTTGGAGTACTACGTGAAGTTTGGTGCTCAGGACTTGGCACCGCGCGTACTGCAGGCCAAAGGTTTCACCGACGGCGATGTGCAGCTGATCAAAGAGCCGCTCGGTGTGTTGTTCGCCATCGAACCTTGGAATTTCCCGTTCTATCAAGTCATCCGCATTACCGCGCCGCAGACCACAGCCGGCAATGCCGTTCTACTAAAGCACGCGTCAAACGTACCGCAATCGGCGCTCGCCATGGAGCAACTATTCCGTGATGCAGGCGCGCCGCAAGGCTTACTGACCAACCTCTTCGTGTCCCACGATGATGTAGAGACAGTAATTGCCGACCCGCGCATTCGCGGCGTGGCCCTCACTGGCAGCGAACGCGCTGGCTCCGCCGTCGCTGCACTGGCAGGTAAGCACCTTAAGAAGAGCACGCTGGAGCTAGGCGGCGCTGATGCTTTCATCGTGCTCTCCGACGCCGATGTCGAGAAAGCGGCGAAATGGGCAGTATTTGGACGTCACTGGAATGCCGGACAAGTCTGCGTCTCTTCCAAGCGGATCATTGTCGAGGACGCCATCTACGATAGCTTCCTGGCGCATTACCGAGCCGGCGTGGCCGAGCTTGTCGCCGGTGATCCCTTGGATCCTAAAACCACCCTCGCACCGCTCTCGTCAACCGGCGCACGTGATGGACTGGCCAAACAGGTCGATACCGCGATTGCCAATGGCGCGACGGCAGAGACCGTGGGTAAGCCGGTTCCAGAAAAGGGCGCCTTCTATCAGCCCACTATCCTCACCAACATCACGCCAGATAATCCGGCCTATCACACGGAATTCTTCGGCCCTGTCAGCCATATCTACCGCGTAGCGGATGAGGGTGCAGCCATCAAGCTGGCAAACGACTCACCATACGGGCTAGGCGGATCGGTCTTCAGCGAAGATATCGCCCGCGCCAAGCGAGTCGCTGGACAACTGGAGACTGGCATGGTCTACATCAATCAACCGACAGGCGTCAAAGCCGACATCCCCTTCGGCGGCGTTAAGAACTCCGGCTACGGCCATGAGCTAATCGACTTGGGTCTGACAGAGTTCGTTAACGAAAAGCTTGTCGTCGTCAGCGATATCGACGGCTCCTTCTGACTCACCTACAAAGCGGACAGCGAAGAACGCGCTGTCCGCTTTGTAGCACGCCAACAAACCTAACCACATGTTGAAAAGGACTTCCTATGAGTGAATTCGAAGTAGAAATCATCCGCAAGCCCAAGAACTTCTCTGATGCACATAGAAGCATTGAGAAAGATCTTGAAGAATACATTGCAAGCGGAATCCCAAACACCGAGGCGCGCCTTTTCATACTCATGTCAATCAAAGAAGCGAAAGATTTCTTGAAGGAGGCAACCAAGGTAGATGTGAAGCGTGATGCGGCATGGTACTTCCTAACGGAAGCAGCAAGGATCACAGGTTCTCTCAAGGGATCTAGAAACAAGACCCACGAGCAGACCAGCGAAGAGGGTCGCCGTAACATCGCACGTGAGAACGGAAAGCGGGGCCTCGAGGTAAGAGGGGCAAACAGAGCCGGCGAACTCGACGACATCCTTAAGAAACTTCTTGCCCTGCCCGTCCCGAAGGGTGGATGGACGAGAAGCTCGTTGAGGAGCAAGTTCAACGACATCACTGCAAAAATCGATAACTTCAAGGCCGCCAACGCAAAGTTCAACGAACTATGCAGGCACGATGACATCAAGCGGATGTTGCCTGAAAAAAAAGCAAAGTGACCGTTGATAGTCATTCTTCCTTAGGCCGAAGCCAGGGTGCTCCACTGACAACTTTCCATCCCGTAATGCCATTTGCCTGACAAAGCACCTTCAGTGGAGAAAATTTGCCAGTTGGCAGCTATATATTTTTACTTTTTGCTAAGTAACTAATTGATTTTTAAATAGATAGTACCTTCGCCTTCAAGGTCAACACCCTGAAGGCGCGTAATGAACTGCAACACACAACTCCCGCTACGGATCATCCCCGTACGCGTCGCTGCGGCCCGACTCAACAAGGGCCGCAGCACCCTCTACACCTGGATCGACGAGAAGTCGCCCTACTACAAACCCGACCTGCCCAAGCTCGTTCGCTTGGGCTGCAGTGTCGGCTTCATCGAACACGAAATCGATGACTACATCCGCGGCCTGATGCAGGTCCGAGGAGGTGTAGCAGAGCAGTAGTACCGCAGCCTGTTTGCGACTGCTCCGAATAGGCGCGTGACACTTCACTTGCCCATCTAGCCGACCGCGATACCGGCGGCTCACATCTCCTTGTAGAAGACTTATCAATGACCAACGACATCAACGACGACCTGCAGACGCAGGCCGATAGCATTGCCGACGCGCTGCGTAGCCTCAAGCCGAACGAGCAGCATCGTAAGAGCCAGCTGTTCTCGCTCCTGTATCCGGTGATCTCCGATCTCCTGCAGCATAACGTGACCCAGAAGTCGATCTTGGAAAAGCTCGGCGAAATGGGCCTGAAGCTGCACCCCGCCCGTTTCAAGGAACTCATGGCAGCGCAGGCCGCCACCACCTCCACCTCCAGCTCCAGCACCGACAAGGCACTCTAATGAACAAGCGCATCCCCACCTTCGCGTTCCCGGTGAACGAGTTTTACAAGTCGGTTGCACTGGCCATTGAGGAAACCATGGAGACAATCCAGGCCCCGGATTCCCTGGTTGCCACATCGTTCCTGACCGGCATGTCGATCGCATGCCAGTCCGACGTCGATGTCGTGCTGCCTTATGGGGCAACAACGCCCTGTGCGCTGTATCTGGCGACTGTCGCGGAATCCGGCGAGCGCAAGACGGCTACGGACAAGCTGGTTATGAAGCCGATCTACGACTATGAATTGTCTTACGCCAATATGTACAAGGCCGCGATGGAGCAGTACGAAGTCGATCACGGCTTCTGGGAGATCGAGAGCAAGGCGATCAATCGCTTGATTACGAGCACCATCGCAAAGGATGGTGACACCACCGAGTTGCGTCAGCGCTTTGCTGTGCACAAGGCAGCCGAACCAGTGAAGCCGGCATGCAATCGCATCATCGTGCAGGACGCCACCGAGCGCGGCCTGATCAATGCGGTGCAGGGTGATAGCAAGTCCATCGCCATGCTCAGCGATGAGGGAGCAACGCTCCTGAAGAGCGGTGCATTCCGTAATTCGGCGACCCTGAACAAGCTGTGGGATGCCCCTTCGCTGGTTATGCTTGACCGCGCTGATGAGGTAGTCCAAGTCACCGACCCGCGCCTGACGCTCAGTTTCATGATCCAGGAGGAACTGTTCCAGGATTTTTTGAAGATGAAGAACAGTACGGCACGGGCATCCGGGTTTCTTGCTCGCTTCGTGTTCTGCCATCCCGAGTCAACCCAGGGTTACCGTGCTGCCAAGGAGCTGACCGACAAGGAGCCGGTGCACGGCGCTAACGTGCTGGCTTTCCACAAGCGTATGACCGCGCTCTTGGAAGCTCGCGACCACCGCCATGCCGATGGCAACTACAGCAAGAAGGTGCTGCGTTTCTCCACCGATGCCAAGGCACTGTGGAAGGACACCTACGACATCATCGAGCCGGAACTCGCCAAGGGCGGCGCTTACCACAGCATCCGTGATGCGGCCTCCAAGACCATGGAGATCGCCAGCCGTATCGCCGGCATCTTCCATCACTTTGAGGGTATCGAAGGTGACGTGATCGAGCGCGCGACGCTGCAGCGTGCGATCAACGTCGCGCTCTTCTACCAGGAGGAGTTCATTGAGAAGTTCGGCGACCACAATGATCTGCCGGAGGACGAGAAGGACGCCCGGTCCTTGATGGAGTACATGCGCACGAAGTACTGGATTCGTTGCCGCGACTGGGCATACCGCAATGACGTTCGTAAAAGCGGGCCTGTTCGCCATCAGGGGCGCTTCGCAGCCGCTCTGGACCTGCTGATGGAGGACAACGCTATTCGCGTGGTACGTGAAGGTCGTTACGGCCGCACTGGGAAGCTCGTGATTGAACTCAACCCGGCCGTCTTTGATCGCCCTGGCGCACTCTGACCCCAGCCGTCCCGCACAAGAAAGGCCGCTCCGAGAGGAGCGGCCTTTCTCTGTTCTGGTGACTACCAGAAGGGAGCGGCCCCGGCCTTTTCAGACCGGAAGCACATGCACACGATGCGACAATGCCCCAGTTGGGGCGAAATCGCTCGGTTTTCAGGTTCATGGTCCGGCCTAGGTCAAAGCACCCTTTGCCCCCTCATGGCTTGCCGGGCATCCACGTAGGCCGACCGCTCGTTCTCCGACATGCCTCGGATACGGAAAGCCCCCAGATGACGCTCCGCACTGCGTCCGACACCCTGTTCCTTCAATGTCCGGTGATCAACACGCTCCGTGATGCCATTGCGCTGCAAGTGTTCGTTAATGATGCTCGCAACCATTTGGCGAGTTTCAATCAAGCTTTCACTTACCTGCACGCTCGTTCTGCCGCACGCATCCTTCCTGCATCCGCCTGTTTCAGGCCTATAGGAGTTGTACCTCCGGAACATCTGCGGGGCGGATCGTTGGATCCCATCCGGCATGCGATCTGACACCATCAGATGCAGGTGCATATTCATTCCTCCTTCGAGGGACGCCTCGGGTGAATGCACCGCGTACTCGTAGGGCTTCACACCTGCCAGGAAGTGAATGAGATCCTGCACCAACTCTCTCGACCTACTGCCGACAAGCTCGTTTGGGAGCGCAACGATGAACTCCCTGTACGCGGCACCATTCATGCGCTCATGTGCATCCGCTGCGGCCCAGAACGCTCGAGCACTCCCCTCTGCCCAAGAAGGTAGGTTCCCGCACCCTACGTCGACCAAGTCCTCCCGTGACCGATACCGTCCTTCGCGACGTATGTAATCACTATGCCCTACGGCTTTTCCCTTGGCGCCAGTCTTTAGCTGCAAA
Organism: Stenotrophomonas sp. STEN021; assembly: GCF_056760175.1. Lineage (NCBI taxonomy): Bacteria > Pseudomonadati > Pseudomonadota > Gammaproteobacteria > Lysobacterales > Lysobacteraceae > Stenotrophomonas > Stenotrophomonas sp. STEN021. The sequence goes on from NZ_JBRREH010000091.1 coordinate 17,073, forward strand.
TGAAAGATCTTCATAGTTAACCTCAATGTCGGGAAGGAAAAAAGGCCAGTGACGTTGGTCACTGGCCTCTATGGGGTGGCTTGAAAGCTACTTAGCCTGATGAGTTTGGAGAAACGGTAAGTGCGCGCTCTGCATTGCCCCCCTCCCTTCTATTGCATCTAGTGCATGTCGTTGCTTAGGGGTTGTGTAGGTACTGGTAGCCGGTTTCTCTCATACCTTATGCACCTAGGAGTAAGAAACTACTCATCATGCTTTGAGCATCAGTTGAATCAGTACGCTGCATTGACAGGCTTAGCTTCAATCAACTTCCCGTTTTGAAGAACGTAGCTCACATTCTTCTCCACTGAAGGACAGCAGGTGGCATCGTCAGGTCCCTGTACTAGGATCTTGATCGCAACCGCTCCTTCTTGGACTGTTAAACCCTGAACGCCCTCACCGTACCCAGACACCGGCAGTGAGTCGGCATAGGCCAGTGCGCCAGCCTCTCTTACAAAGACAGCCAGATGCGTGGCGTAAGCATTACCACCATTGGTCGCCTCCAGTACGAACAACACGGCCTTATCGCTGACACCGTCGCCATTGAGATCACCTTCAGCGAACTTCCTCGCTTCAACGTTCTCATCCGCCTGATCGAAGATGAAAGCCTGCCGAGCCAGTGCTTCATTGATAACGCTCTCATCCGAGGCAGCTACTGAGGGCTCTGCTGCGATCGGGGGCTCTGCCAGCGCTGGTGCGCAGCTGATCGCCTCCGCCTGTGCAGCCGTCAAACCTGCCGGCACTTCGCATCCGGCTAGGTTGATGTCACCGGCCTGGGTGAGAGCCGCTTCCTTCTTGCAACCACCAAGTGCCAGTACGGCCAACATGGCTGCCACCAACATACCTACCTTCTTCATACCCTCTCCTGGAGTCGTTTTGGAAAAAACTAACCACGCGCATGGAGCGGGCGTGCACAAGCACGCCCGCTATCTTCCTTCACTACCGCATCAGTTCCTCTTGTCTGATCCGTCACAGACCCAGCAGTCCGGATCCAGACCGCGAGCGATCTTGTCAGCCCGAATGCTCTCCTGCTCCGCCTGATACCTCGCTTCGCGCTGGGCCGGCGTCAGCAGGCGTACTGCGTTGTATCGCTTCTCCGCCTCCGTAAGCAGAACTTCCTGCTTGGGCGTCAGAGCGAAATCATCACTTCCCGAAATCGAGCGATGGAGCGCCCACATTTCCGGTTCCGTCAGGTATTCCGTGCCGTCTTGCAGATAGTGAGTCTGCGAGACCAGCTTTCCGCCTTCGTACAGACCCCGCTCTGAGACTGCCCCGTTCTCTTCCCAGTAGGCCTCCCACAGCCCTACAGGCACGCTGCCTTTGAAGTTGGCCTTCACCTTGACCTGGCCGTTGAGGTAGTAGCTGATCGCCTCTCCTTCCAGACCGTTGTTCACAGCCGTCGCCTGGTAGGAGAGTTGCCCAGGCTTTTCGGCGAAGTAGATCTTGATCGGCCCTTCCACGCGCCCGTTCTGCATCGTCAGGATGACGCCAGGACTGCCCGTCTTCGTATGGAACACTGTCTCCCCATCCAGACCACCGTCGGTCCGCTTGCCTTCGTAGGCGACGACCTGTGACTGCGGATAGCGGCAGGTGTACTGGCCACCTACCAACCCTCCTTCCACCTCCACATCGCAGACATAGTCCAAGTTGCCCAGCAGCCCCGTCATGCTGGTGGTCTGATTGGTGTTCAGATTCTGAAGGATGGTTCTCAGAGAGCCCAGGAGCGGTTCGAGCTGCTTGTGCGGTACGCCAGTCACCCGTCCGTCGAATGGCTCGTTGGAGCCTGATTCGTAGATCTTGCCGTTACTCAGTTCTGCATTGCGCCAATCCAAGATTGGCTTGCTGCATCCACCAAGAAGAAGCGCAGCAAGCATGGCTGCAACGTAGTTGATACTTTTCATGGAGTTCCTTGTCTGTATGGTCGGGCGGCCGGCATTCGGTCGTCAGAGGCAACGAGCGATACTGTCGGCGGCCTACTTCGTGGGCAGGACGTCAGGCGCTATCAGGGGTTCCGACACTGGCCCGCTGCCACGAACAGCTGCTCGGCGAAGTCGGACGGTGGGTAGCCCTGTCTGTTGATAGCCACCAGGCCCTGCTCGCCGTAGTGGTCCTGCAACTTGTCGATGACGCATTTGCAGTTGGACTTCGGTGCGCCGCTGCTCATGCAGTTGTCTATGAACTGGCCTCGGACCTTGTCCAGCTCGCTGGTACAAGCGCACAGCGCCAGCGGAATGAGAGCAACGGTGAGCATCTTTCGGATTCTTGATCTCATGCTTATCGCCTCTTCACCAGGACGAGCAGGGCAAAGATCACCACGATCCAGACCACACCGCCGATCAGCTTTCCGAATGACGGGAAGACCACTACGGGCCAGACCAGGCCCTGCCCGAGGTTGTAGAAGAACCCCTTGTAGGCATAGCGCCCCCAGATATCGAAACATATGGCCGCGATCAGCACGGTCACGCCGTACAGGCCTATCAGGTACTTCATGTCATTCCCCTGTTGGTTGAGATCAGTTGGTTTCTTGCAAGTAGTGGCTGACGGCTCTGAACAGCCGTCTCAGGTCATCCGGGCCGGGAATGCTCAATGTGATGAAGGGTTCGCCATGGATCCGGATGTGCGCACCGTGGGCGGTGATCTCGGTCAGGCAACCCAGTAGCCGGATCTCAGCCTGCTCGAACTTGGCCTTGCACCGAATCTGGGTTCCGGTGATCAGTACGCCCTCCCTGGCACCGCCGAACACGGTGTCGTCGATGAGCACGACAACGTCTTGGGCACGCAGCCTCTCCCCGTAGCTGTCCAGAGCGCCCAGGAGCTTCTTCCTGGGGATGTGCGGAGCCACGAACACGCGTTCGAAGGGCTCATTGCTGAACTCGAGCCCTTGCAATGCTTCTCGGAGTGAGCGGAGCGGTGGAGGCTCTGCGGCCTTGGCTCGCTCCGTCCGCGGGCCTGGATCAGGAGACCCGGCGGACGCTTGGCTACGGTCGAAGCGTTCGCGCTGGTATGGATCTTTGAGGACCGCATAGGCCTTGTTAACGGCCTGCATCTTGGCGGTCGCCCATGCCACGGACGCCTCGTCTCCCGCGGCGTAGCGGTCAGGGTGGTACTGGCTTCGCCGGCCCTTGTAGGCCAGCTCTATTTCCCAGAGGGGTGCCTCGGGGCGAACCCCGAGGACTTCGTAGTAGTCCTCTTGTGACATTTGGATATCCGTCAATCCTTAAGCGCACGCGCCTCTTGAAAGGTCTGATTGGTTGGTACGGGATCAGTTGGGCAAG
>NZ_JBRREH010000092.1:0-19462 GCF_056760175.1 Stenotrophomonas sp. STEN021
CCCCCCCCCCCCCCCCCCCCCCCCCCCCCCCCCCCCCCCCCCCCCCCCCCCCCCCCCCCCCCCCCCCCCCCCCCCCCCCCCCCCCCCCCCCCCCCCCACTACATTCCTGCCCCCTCCCTTTCGCGCAGCGAAGGGGAGGGCTGGGGAGGGGTAACGCCCTTGAGCCTTCATGCCGAGCATGGCTCGGCACTACCGGTGCTGCCTTCGATCAGGTCAGCGCGATCGAGCGGGTCTTGCGCTCGGCCAGGCGCTTTTCCAGATAGTGGATGTTCTGTCCACCCGCCTGGAAGCCCTGGTCGCGCATGATGCGCTGCTGCAACGCGACGTTGGTCTTGATGCCGTCCACCACCATCTCGCTCAACGCCACCCGCATGCGGGCAATGGCGGTTTCGCGGTCCGGGCCGTGCACGATCAGCTTGCCGATCATCGAGTCGTAGTTCGGCGGCACCTTGTAGCCGGCGTAGATGTGCGTATCAACGCGCACACCCGGGCCACCCGGCGGATAGAAGCCGGTGATCAGGCCGGGGCTGGGAATGAAGGTTTCCGCGTCCTCGGCGTTGATGCGGCATTCGATCGCGTGGCCGTGCAGCACCACGTCGCTCTGCTTGATGGTCAGCTTCTGGCCGGAAGCAATGCGCAGCTGTTCGGCAACCAGGTCGATGCCGGTCACCATCTCGGTCACCGGATGTTCCACCTGCACGCGGGTGTTCATTTCGATGAAGTAGAACTTGCCGTCTTCGAACAGGAATTCGAAGGTGCCGGCGCCGCGGTAACCGATGCGGATGCAGGCTTCCACGCAGACCTTGCCGATCTGCTCGCGCAGTTCGGAGGTGATGCCCGGTGCCGGTGCTTCTTCCACCACCTTCTGGTGGCGGCGCTGCATCGAGCAGTCGCGCTCACCCAGGTGGATGGCGTTGCCCTGGCCGTCGGCCAGCACCTGGATTTCCACATGACGCGGATTCTCCAGGTACTTCTCCATGTAGACCTCACCATTGCCGAATGCCGCCTTGGCTTCGGACTTGGTGGTTTCGATGGAGGCCTTCAACGCGCCTTCGGCATGCACCACGCGCATGCCGCGGCCGCCACCGCCACCGGAGGCCTTGATGATGACCGGGTAACCGATCTCACGGGCGATCTTGGTGTTGGTGACGATGTCTTCGCCCAGCGGGCCGCCCGAGCCGGGCACGCACGGCACGCCGGCGGCCTTCATCGCGCGGATGGCTTCGACCTTGTCGCCCATCAGGCGGATGGTTTCCGCACGCGGGCCGATGAAGATGAAACCGGACTGCTCCACGCGCTCGGCGAAGTCGGCGTTCTCGGACAGGAAGCCGTAACCCGGGTGGATGGCCTGGGCGTCGGTGACCTCGGCCGCGGCGATCAGCGCCGGGATATTGAGGTAGCTTTCCGACGACGGTGCCGGACCAATGCAGACCGACTCGTCGGCCATGGCCACGTGCTTGAGATTGCGGTCAACGGTGGAATGCACCGCGACCGTACGGATGCCGAGGGTGTGGCACGCGCGCAGGATGCGCAGCGCGATTTCACCCCGGTTGGCAATGACGACTTTATCCAGCATGGCCGGCGCCTCAGGCGATCACGAACAGCGGCTGGTCGAATTCAACCGGGCTGCCGTTCTCGCCGAGGATGGCCACCACGGTGCCGGACACTTCGGCCTCGATCGGGTTGAACATCTTCATCGCTTCGATGATGGCCAGGGTTTCACCGGCCTTGACGGTCTGGCCGACGCTGACGAAGGCCGGCTTGTCCGGCGAGGACGAGGCGTAGAAGGTGCCGACCATCGGCGCGCGCTGCACGTGGCCTTCCGGCAGGGCATTGCCTGGCTTGGCGGTGCCGCCGGTGGAGGCTTCGGTCGGGCCGCTCATCGGCATGGCCGGGGCGGCAGCTGCCGGGGCAGCGGCATACACCGGTGCCGGTGCAGCGACGTAGCCGCCAACCGGGTTGCGCGACAGGCGCACGGATTCTTCGCCTTCCTTGATCTCGATTTCAGCCAGGTTCGACTCTTCCAGCAGGTCGATGAGCTTCTTGATTTTGCGCAGATCCATGAGGGCCTCTTTGGTTGCAGTAAGTCAGTAAGGAGTAGGCGCGGCGCGCCCGGGTCAAAGTTCGTAGAAATCGCGCAGCTGCCGGGTACGGTCCTGCGCGTGGGTGGTAAGACAGTGCATCTTCGCGCCGTTGCGCGAGGTGCCATCGGCGTTGAATGCGTAGACCGCGTCGCAGTCCTTGTCGCGCAGCTGGATCCAGGCACGCTGTGCCTCGATCAATTGCTGCTCGGCAGCGCCGCAATGCGAGCAACTGCCATCGGCGGCCTGCTGCTGCAGCTGGCGGCGGGCCTGCTTGTAGGTGGTGTTCAAGACCGCGTCGGCATCGCTGGCGCGATCGGAGGCGCACAGGTCGCTCTCCATCGTGCTGGTGACGTTCGCGCAGTCGATGCCTTCAGCGGCGCGATCCAGGTTCTGCGCATGCGCAGCCGCCAGCGGCAGGCACACCACGGCCATACCCGTCAGCAACCGCGGCAGCGTGTTCACGCAGCCGCTCCCACGCGCGCCAGGGCGGCGTCCATCGCATAGCGGTAACTGTCGGCGCCAAAGCCGCAGATCACGCCCACGGCCTTGTCGCTCAGGTAGCTGTGCTGGCGGAACGGCTCGCGCGCGTGCGGATTGGACAGGTGGATCTCGATGAACGGAATCGCCACCGCGGCCAGCGCATCGCGCAGGGCCACCGAGGTATGGGTGAAGGCGGCGGGGTTGATCAGGATGAAAGCGGTTCCATCGGCACGCGCTGCCTGCACCCGGTCCACCAGCACATGCTCGGCGTTGGACTGCAGGTGTTCGCTCTGGTGCCCCTGTGCCTGTGCCTGTGCAGCGAGCGCAGCGTCGATCTGGGCCAGGGTGGTGTGGCCGTAGACGTCGGGCTCGCGGGTGCCCAGCAGGTTGAGGTTGGGGCCGTGAAGGACCAGCAGTTTTGCCATGTGCCAAGGGTCGGCGGGGAAGGGCGGCAGTGTGAGGGAAGTGGGGAATGCTGTCCAGTTCGCCGAAATTAGCAGTGTTTTAATCGTTTGTTTGAAATCTGGGGCTTTGCTGGGGCAGCTTGTGGGCCAGCGCCTTCGGGTCATATCGGATCATGACAGGGGCGCTTGCAGGGGGCGGATCAGAACTTGCGCAACCGCGCGATGCGCGGAACTTGCGAGGAAATGAGCGAAGTTGGCGCTTCCCCAGGAGACCGCGACGCCTAAAGCCCCTCTCCCTTTGCGGGAGAGGGGTTGGGGAGAGGGCAGAGCGAAGCAGCAATCATTGATCTGCGGGTAAACATCCGTGCTTGGCTTTCAGCGATGAAGCCAAAGCTCCCCTCATCCGCCCCTGCGGGGCACCTCGCTCCGCGCCCCGGCCCCGCGTAGCACGCGGGGCGTACGAACAGTCACGTGCCTACGGCCCGTAAACGCCTGTTCTTAACCCCGCAAGCGAGAGAAGGGCGGCAAGCGCCCGTGTCCCATCTTTGCTCGGCGCCCAGCCACCGACTGCCAGTAATCGCTGGTTAATAGACGACCGGTCTATTCTGAGTAAACTCCATCCCATGAACCTCTCCCCCAAAGCCCAAGCCACCCGCCAGCACATCCTGGACACCGGCTATCGGCTGGTCCTGCAGAAGGGCTTCGCCGCCCTCGGCCTGCAGGAAATCCTCAAGGCCTGCGCCGTGCCCAAGGGCTCGTTCTATCACTACTTCGCGTCAAAGGAAGTGTTCGGCTGCGAGCTGCTGCAACAGTACGTAGACGGCTACGGCTGCAAGCTCGAACAACTGCTGGCCGAACCCGGCAGCGGTCGCGAACGGCTGATGCGCTACTGGGACGCCTGGGCGCGTGATCCGGCCGATCCGGCGCAGGGTTGGGCCGAGGAGTGCCTGGTGGTGAAGCTGGCCGCCGAGGTGTCCGACCTTTCCGAGGACATGCGCCGCGTGCTCGACCAGGGCGTGCAGCGTCTGCTGCAGCGCATTGCCGCCCTGGTCGAAGAAGGCCGCGCCGACGGCTCGCTGCCGAACGGCAAGCCCGCACTGGATGTCGCCCGCGTGCTGTACCAGATGTGGTTGGGTGCGGCCCTGCTGTCCAAGCTCAGCCAGGACCGCCTGCCACTGCAACAGGCACGCGAAGCCACTGAACACCTGCTTGTTGTGCGGCCACGCCGTCGCACGTTCCACCCCCACCCATTGAAGGCACTGCCATGAATGTTCTGTTCGTACTGACCTCGCACGACCAGCTCGGCGACACCGGGCACAAGACCGGCTTCTGGCTGGAGGAGTTCGCCGCCCCGTATTACGTGTTCAAGGATGCCGGCGCCACCATCACCCTCGCATCGCCGGCTGGCGGGCAACCGCCGCTGGACCCGCGCAGCGATGAGCCCGATGCACAGACTCCCGCCACCGACCGTTTCCGCAGTGACCGCGATGCCCAGCAGCAGCTGGTCACAACACTGCCGTTGAAGCAGATCGACGCCAGCAAGTTCGACGCGGTGTTCTACCCCGGCGGCCACGGCCCGCTGTGGGACCTGGCCCGCGATGCCGACTCCATCGCCCTGATCGAAACCTTCGACCGTGCCAACAAACCGCTGGGCCTGGTCTGCCACGCACCCGGCGCACTGATCGCCGCGCGCGCCGCCGATGGCAAGCCGCTGGTGGCAGGCCGCAAGGTCACCGGCTTCTCCAACAGCGAAGAAGACGCCGTCGGCCTGAGCGCCGTGGTGCCGTTCCTGATCGAAGACGAGTTCACCCGCCTCGGCGGCAACTACAGCAAGGGCCCGGATTGGGCGCCGTACGTACTGAGCGATGGCCACCTCGTTACCGGCCAGAACCCGGCCAGCTCCGAAGCCGTAGCCAAGGCCTTGCTCGCACAACTGACCTGAGCCGCGTAGCCCGGGTAAGCGAAGCGCACCCGGGAAACACGTAATCAACAACGCTCCCGAATCTGCATTCCACAGACTTACCCAACGCACCCTTACAAGGAACCGGCAATGAAGATCTTCTACAAAACCCGCGCCACCGCCACCGGTGGCCGCGCCGGCCGCACCGCATTGGACGACGGCAGCCTCGGCTTCGACCTGGCACTGCCGGGTTCCAACAAGGCTGGCACCAATCCCGAGCAGTTGTTTGCGCTCGGCTACGCCGCTTGCTTCGACAACGCCTTGCCGGTCGCCGCCAAGCAGCTGCAGGTGCAGCCGGCGGGCACCGCCACCTCGGTGGAAGTCGGCATCGGCCAGACCGCCGAAGGCGGCTACGCACTGGATATCGACCTGCACGTTGAAGTGAAGGGCCTGGAACAAGCCGACGCCCAGCGCTTGGTCGAAGCCGCGCACAAAATCTGCCCGTACTCCAACGCCACTCGCGGCAATGTGGATGTTCGCCTGCACGTAACCGCAGCCTGATTCACGAATCAACGGCAGGTGGTCAGTGCGCAGCGCTGACGAACACTTGTAGGAGCGGCGTAAGCCGCGAAGCCGACGCTGCTTAAGCGAATGGCATCGTGCCATCTGAAGATGTACGTGCTTCGCGGCTCACGCCGCTCCTACAAAAGATCTATGCCGGAGCTCTGACTACGGCGATTCCTCCAGCAACAGGAGAAAAGACATGCGCAGCGCCATCCACACCACCTTCGGTGAACCGGCCGAAGTGCTGACCCTGGGCGACAGCCCCATCCCGCAGCCTGGCCCCGGCGAAGTACGGATCAAGACCCTGCTTGCGCCCATCCACAACCACGACCTGTGGACCGTGCGCGGCAAGTACGGTTACAAGCCCACCTTACCGGCCATCGGCGGCAGCGAAGCAGTAGGCATCATCGAAGCACTGGGCGAGGGCGTCGAAGGCATCACCATCGGCCAGCGCGTCATGGTCGCCTCGGTGCACGGCACCTGGGCCGAATACTTCATCGCACCCGCGCGCATGGTCATTCCAGTGCCGAACGGCATCGCCGATGAAGCCGCCGCGCAGCTGATCGCCATGCCGCTGAGCGCATTGATGTTGTTGGAGTTCCTGCAGGCCGAACCCGGCCAATGGATCGTGCAGAACACCGCCAACGGCGCGGTCGGCAAGACCCTGGCCATGCTCGCCGCTGCACGCGGTGTGCATGTGCTCGGACTCGTGCGTCGTGATGCAGGTGTCGATGAACTCAAGGCACTCGGCATCAACAATGTGCTGTCCACCACCAAGCCGGATTGGAAGACGCGCGCGCAGGCATTGCTCGGCGACACGCTCGCACACGCAGCCGTCGATTCCATCGGCGGCCAGGCCAGCGCGGACCTGGTGTCACTGCTCGGCGACAACGGCACGTTGGTTTCGTTCGGCACCATGGCCGGCGAAGCCATGCAGATTCCCTCCGGCGACCTGATCTTCAAACAGGCCACGGTGAAGGGTTTCTGGGGCAGCAAGGTCAGCCAGCAGATGTCGGTGGAGAACAAGCGTCGACTGGTAGGCGAGCTGCTGCAACGTGTGCTGAGTGGTGAGTTGGAACTGCCGGTGCAGGCGATCTACGGGCTAGGTGATGTTACCGAGGCGGTGACGGCCAGCTTGTTGCCCGGACGCAAGGGCAAGGTGTTGTTGAAACCCTGATGGCGGCAAGTGCGACCGCAGGTTTCCATCAGCCAAAGCGAAGCAAGCCTTAAACCCCCTCCCTTGCGCGCAGCGCAGGGGAGGGTTGGGGAGGGGTGCTCTTGGCAGCAAACCATCAGCTCATGCCATGCCAGCTTCGCGGCTGACGCCGCTCCTACAAAAGTGCGTCACCAACAGACATCCAACGTGACCGGCTTTGCCTTTATGCTCGAAACCGCTCCAGCACACCCGCCGGATAATCCCGCTGGAACGGCAGATCCTTGCGGTGCGCATAACCGATATAGCAATCACAACGCTGATTCGGGCAGCCGCGTGGACGCAGTTGGGCCGCAAAGCTGCCGTCGTACAGATTTCCCAGCGGCTCGGCGACGAAGTGGCAACGCTTGACGTTGCCGTCGCCATCCACCGACACCACGTTCTCGCCGGTGAAGCAGGGCGCGCCGAGGCTGGCCGAGGGTTCGAGGTTGAACAGGAAGTGCGGGTCCACGCTCTGCAGCTGCTGGATCTCGGCATCGCTGTAATAACCGGCCGGCCGCTCGTCGTAGGCGTTGATCCACATCGGCACCTCGTCCGGCAGTTCGCCGCGCAATAGTTGGATCTCTTCCAGATGCTCACGCATCGCCACCATGCCAACGGTGTAACGCACGCCACGTCGTGCCAGTTCGTTGCAGCGGGCGAGGAAGGCGGCGCGGGTTACCTGCCCCGGGTGGTAGGTGCACCACAGCGCGAAGCTGTCGAGATTGACCTCGTCCAGCCAGCGCGTGCCTATGCACAGGTTGGTCTGAATCACCACGCGGCGGACATGCGGCATATGACTCAGCTGCACCATCGCGTCGCGGTAGTGGCGGCGCACCAATCCCTCGCCCCATGGCGTGAACAGCACCGACAACGCCATCGTCTGCCGTTCCGCCCAGGCGACGAAGCGTGCAAGGTCCTCGGCGTCGCGACGCAGGGCGGCGCGGGTGTCGTAGGTCTTGGCGAAGGGGCAGTACGGGCAGTCGTAGTTGCAACTGCTCAGCCGGCCGCGATAGAGGATGGAAAGATGCATGCGCGGCTCAATCCAACTGGTAGTCGTGCATGCGTTCGGCCACGCCAGCGGAGATCAGCCACGGACCGATGGTGTCGGCGCGGGCAAGACCTGTGTCGTTCAAGGCAACCAGCGCATTTTCGCGCGTGGCCAAACCCTGCTCGAACAACTCATCCAGCTGCGGCAGGTCGTCGAAGCACTCCGTGCCGAATCGCTCACGGTACTGCGCAAGATCCAGGCCCGGCTGCGCCAGCAGTGACTGGATGACGAAGCGGCGACGACGCTCGTCCTCATCCAGCCGCACGCCGTAGTCGATGCGGGCGAAGGAGGCCTCATCGCGTTCCAGGTAGTGCGCAAGAATATCCGCCACCGAGCGGCGGCTGACGCCGTACTCGCTGGAGTAGTGCAGGCCGCTGGTATACGAGCGGGCGCCGCAGCCGATGCCAACCATGCCGTCGCTCTGGCAGCAGTACGCCGGTCCACCGGAATCCGGCGCGTTGGCCGCGCGGAACATGCGCATCGATACCTGCTCATAGCCTGTGGCCAGCAGACGCTCGCGGCCGGCTTCATACAGCGCCAGGCGGTTGTCCACCGACTCGGGATGAATGACGAAAGAGCGCTTGCCGCCTTCCTTCGCACCGATGCGGTCCAGCCCGGTATGTGGGCGCACGTACAGCGGGTAGAGGTAAAGCTCTTCCGGCTGGAAGGCGAGGGCGCTGTCGATCGAGGTCAGGAAGCTGGCCACGGTCTGCCCGGCGATGCCGTAGATCAGGTCCAGGTTGAGCGTTGGAATGCCCGCTGCACGAATCTGCGCGATGGCTTCCTCGACCACCGCGCGTTGCTGCGGCCGCACCAGCGAGCGCACTTCCGCATCGCTGAAGCTCTGGATGCCCATGCTGACGCGGTCGATGCCGGCGTCGCGGCAGATCTTCATCTTCGCCGCGTCCACGGTTTCCGGCGACACCTCGATGCCCGCAGGAATCGAATGCAGGTCGATGTTGGCGTGGCGTTGCACGAAGTCGAACAGCCGCTGCAGCTGCGGCGCATCCAGATAGGTAGGCGTGCCGCCGCCCAGCGCGAAGCGCACGAAGCGGTGCTCGCCCAAGGCGTCGGCGGTTACCCGCAACTGCTTCTCCATCTGCGCCAGATAGGCTTCCACCTGCGCCGGTGCCGGCCGCGCCATTGCGAACAGATTGCAGAAGCCGCAGCGGTAGCTGCAGAACGGCACGTGCAGGTACAGGAACAGCGCATCACGCGGCTCACTCGCCCAGGCATCGGCAAGCAGCGGCGGCTGGGTGATCGGCCGGTACGCGGACTTGTGCGGGTAGGAGTAGGAATAGGCCTGGTAGGGCTCGAGCCGCAGCAGCTCTGACAAACGATGGGCGGTCATGGGCTCAACACAAAATGCGCATAGGGGACGTTCATCACCGTCTCGTGGGCGAGGCGGTGGCCGTGGAAGCCATCCTCACCGTAAGCGGTGCCATGGTCGGAACAGAGGATCACGAAGGCCGGCCCACGCGCGCGCAAGGCCGCGAACAGAGCCGCCAACTCGCCATCAACGTAGCGCAATGCGGCGCAGTGGCTGTCCAGTCCATCCGCGTCGCAGCCAGGCAGGTAATGCCGGTTCGGCTGGTGGATGGCCGAGACATTGATGAAGAGGAAGCAGCGCTGGTCGCCCGCTGCCTGCAGGCGCTCGCAGGCCAGTGCTACCTGACGCTCGGTGGAGTCGACTGCGGTTACGCCGAGCTCGGGCTGCCAATGGCTTTCCTCGAACAGGCCCGGCAGTTGTGAACCCAGTGCATTGCGGCGGTTGAAGAAGCCAACGCCGCCAATGCAGATGCTGCGGTAGCCCTGGTCACGGAAGCCGCCGACGATATCGGCACGGCCGGAGAACACAAAGGTCTCCGGCACGATGGTCTCGCTGCCTTCAAACTCCAGCGCGAACAGGCGCGGATGCGGCCCCGGCCGCGCAGGCGTGGGCAGGAAGCCGGCAAAGAACGCCGAGTGAGCCGCATAGGTGAAGCTGCCCGGCGTATGCCGCAGCTCCCAGCCATCGGCCGGCAGGTGCGGCGCAAGCACCTGCAGCTCGCCGCGCTCGAAGCAGCGTTGGGCCGCATCGAAGCGCAGGGCGTCCAGGGTGATCATCACCACGTCATGGCTGCCGACGATGCGGTGCATATCGGGCAAGCGGATCTCAAGCATGGGCGTACTCGTTGATGGCAGAACGCGCAGGCGCCAACAGCGCCTGGTCTTCGTAGGTAGTGCGCCCGGCATGGCGCAGGTCCAGCAGCAGGTCGCCGAAGCCATTGGCTTCCAGTACCCAACTGCGCGTGCCGCGCACGATCAGGTCGAAGCCGATCATGCGGCTGGCGGGGAATGCAGCCGCGGCGTTCACCGTGGCAGCTTGCAGATGGGTGATGGCGTCAGCATCCAGCAGTGCTTCCAGCTGCGTACGCGCATTGCCCAGGTGCAGGTTGGTCAATGCGTCCGCGCTCATCCGCGCCACCCGCTGCCGTGGCTGGCCATCGAGTGCGACCACGCGCACGTCATAGCGGCGGCCATCGCTGCCCGGCACGGTCGGCTTGGGAATCCAGCGCTCGATGTAGGCGCCTTGCTCGGCCAGCAGGTCCACCAATCGCGCTATATCGCCGTGCCGGTCGTAACGACGCTGCCGCAGCGAATTGAACACCCGCCAGCGGCCGTCCTGCTCCACCAGTTCCGCCGAACCATAGGCCACCTCGCGCCCATCGCGGTTGCGCGCGTAGGCCAGCACGCCCGCGCCGGACGAACCGTAGCGGGCCTTGATGAAGACGCGCTCGCAGGCTGCATCGCGCAGCCGCGCGCACAGATCCTCGTAGCCGCTGATTGCACCGAACAAGGGCGGTACCGCCACGCCTGCATCGGCCAGCACCTGCTGGCAGCGGAGCTTGTCCGACATGCAGGCCAGATCGGCCGGTGCATTGAGGTAACGCGGTCCCGCTGGAAGCGACGCCAGCACATCGGCAAAACCGGCATACCAGAACTGCTGATGCGCCAGCTCGCCATGCGCGGCAGGCAAGGGCGCATCGCCGGCGGCGCCGTACAACTTCCAGCCACGCAGCACCAAGGCCTGGTGCAGCGCGGGCGCTTCGCCGGGTGACTCCAGCTTGACGATGGCGCCGGGCGCCTGCGCGAATGCCTCAAGCAGGCGCGCAGGCTCGGCGAGCAGGGTTTCGTAATCGAACACATGCGCGGCAGGCGCGCCCTGATCGTGCAGGGCACGCTGCAGCCACCCGATACGGCGGCTGCAGCGCGGGCCGATCAACAGCCAATTGGCCATCTTCGCCTTACTCGGACACCGCCACGTAGCGGTCGCCGTCGTCTTCTTCTTCCGGATCGTCCAGCACCACCGTGCACGGCAGCGCCTGCAGCTTCTGCTGCCAGGCTGCGGAAATGTAGTGGTGGCTCAGGTCGATGCGCTGCAGGCTGCCCAGGTTCGGACTCTCGCACAGCGCCTGCGCGCCGACGTCGCCGATGGTGCCCAGCGACAGGTCCAGCGTCTGCAGCGTGCCCAGCCACGGCTCACCGGCCAGCCACACCGCCAGCTCGTCGCTGATCATGGCGTTGCGCAGGCCCAGGTATTGCAGGCGCTCCGGCCCGATCGCCAACAACAGGCGCTGGTAGACCGCCACATCGCCATCGAAGCCATAACCATCGTCGCCAAGCCACAGCTCAAGATGGCGCAGGGCCGGCAGCGTGGAGTTGGCGATGGCAATGACGATCTCGTTCGGCAGGCCACCGCTCTCGATCGCCAGTTCCTGCAGCGACGCATGCGTGAAGGGCTGCAGTTCAAGTTCGGAGGTGCCACGGATACGCAGCGACTCCAGGCCCGGGAAGGCCTCCAGCAGCGGGTTGTAGGAGATCTGGTTGATCCACGACATCTCGCAGTCTTCGTAGGTCATGTCGCCCACGAACAGCGCCTTCAGGTTGCCCAGCTCGGCGCGGCGCGCAATCAGCCCATCGATCAGGCCCTGCGGGCCGTCACTCGAAGCCTCATCCCATGCGCCGATGACCAGCACTTCAATCGACTTCGGATCAACCTGCTCGAAGAAGTTGGCCAGCAGTTCTTCCTGGCTCTCGTCGCTGTCGTATTCCTGCATCAAGCGGTAAGCGACATCGCCGGCTACGGCTGAGCCACCCATCTTGAAGTCAACGACTTTCTTGCCACGATAAACCTGCGTGTATTCGCCAATGGTCACGGTACGTCCTTGCCGGAGTGGTGCCGTAGCATAACCGAGAGGATGCGAATGCTGGCAGCAATGCATCACGTTCGATGGAACGCGTACAGCCTTCGCCATTCCGTAACCATGCTGTGCTAACGCAGCAAGCAAGCGCAAACAAGCAAGCAGAAGAAGCGCGTAAGGAACGAGCAAGGAAACAAGCGAAGCCAGCTCAACCCCCTCCCTTGCGCGCAGCGCAGGGGAGGGTTGGGGAGGGGTGCTCTTAGCAGCAATCCAGCAGATCAAGCATCCCAAGCTTCGCAGCTGACGCAGCTCCCACAAAAAAGAGCCAACCAGCAAAGCAGCAGCAAAAAGCGAAGCCAGCTCAGCCCCCTCCCTTGCGCAAAGCGCAGGGGAGGGCCGGGGAGGGGTGCTCTTCGCAGCAATCCAGCAGATCAAGCATCCCAAGCTTCGCAGCTAACGCAGCTCCCACAAAAGAAGAGCTAACCAGCAAAGCAGCAGCCAAAATCGAAGCCAGCTTCAGCCCCCTCCCTTGCGCGCAGCGCAGGGGAGGGTTGGGGAGGGGTGCTCTACGCAGTAACCCAACAGATCAAGCACCCCAAGCTCCGCAGCTAACGCATCTCCCACAAAACCAAACAACCAGCTTCAGACCTACATCGAACTACAAACAGCCACATAGTTCCCCTGGCTGATATTCAAATACTTAACCCCGTTGTAGTACTTGTACCCAACCCCCATCACCCGATGCCCACTCTCGGTAGGGAACACCACAAACTCATACTCATCCCCAAACAGCGGATCAGCAGGCGTAAAGCTCAGATTGACCTTGTCACCAAGATCATCATGCTTCCGCTTCCAGGTCATCTTCCCCTGCAAGTCCTCGCCCAGCAGCTTCACCTGCGCCCGCTGCGTCTTGGTGTCCCAGGAGATCAATTCCGGGCCAATCGAATCACCCTCGATCTTGCAGATGGTCGTCTGGGCAAAAGCCGGCGCAGCAACGCCCAGCAGAAGAAGGGCAGCCAGGTGAGATGGTTTGAATCGCATTGAGTTAAGTCCAGTAGTTCGGGCCAGCGTTGCTCCGCAACGCCGTGCCGCGTTGTACCAGACACGCCCAGTTGAAAGCCATCGCCAGAACCACCCCGCGCGATCACCCCGCCAGATACGCATCCGTAGCAACAACCCGCCCATACCCGAACTCAAACGACGCCATCATCGCCGCGTGCACCTGCGCAGCCGGCACCACAACCCCATTGAACGCCAGGTCACGCGTGGCGCAGGCGTCGTGCAGCACGGTGACCGCATAGCCCATGTCGGTGGACGCGCGCACCACCGCATCCACGCACATATGGCTCATCGCACCAACCACCACTACGTCCTCGATCCCGCGCGCCTCAAGCTGCTGCTTCAGATCGGTATCGCGGAACGAATTGACGTGGTTCTTGACGATCACCGGTTCATCGCCAATGGCGCGGCAGCGGCCATGATCCGCACCCCGTCCGAGCCCGGCACGAAGATCGGCGCATCACTGCTGGCGGATTCATGGCGGACATGCAGCACCGGCACGCCCTTGGCCCGCGCATCGGCAATCACGCGTACCGCATTGGCGGTGGCGGCATCAATGCCAGCCAAAGGCAGCTTGCCGGTGGCGAGGTATTCATTCTGAAGATCGACGACGATAATGGCGCGCTTGCTCATGTACGGCTCCCTGATGGGTGGTTGAAGGGTGTGGGAGAAGTCTCCGCGACCGGCCTGTCACCACGAAGAGGCGCTACCGACATTCTTGAGGGCTGTACCGACAGATGCGCACCGACGGTCACATCCAAGTGGGAATCCTGCTGTATCCCGGCGCGCAGCTGGCGGCGGTGCTCGGCCTGACCGACCTGTTCGCCCTGGCCGGCCGGCTCGCCAGCGAACGCGCAGCACCCATCGCTCCCGAACTGCAGGTCACGCATTGGCGTATCGAAGCGCCCGGCCAAGCGCCGCAAGCCGTCTACAGCTCAAGCCAGTCGCCAAGCGGAACACCGCAGGTAATGATCCTACCGCCCAGCATGCAGCCGCCGATTTCCACCGAAGCCGCCGCGCCCTACCTGGGCTGGCTGTGCGCTTTGCACGACGACGGCACCACGCTCGCATCGGTCTGTGCCGGCGCATTCCTGCTGGCCGAAACCGGGCGCCTGGCCGGCCGCACCATCACCACCAACTGGCAATATGCCGAACTGCTGGCCGCGCGCTTTCCGGACGTGACGCTGGACGTGGACCAGATGCTCATCGACGGCGGCGACATCTTCAGCGCAGGCGGCGCCATGGCCTGGACCGACCTCGGCCTGCGGCTGGTGGACCGCTATCTCGGCGCCGCGGTGATGCTGGATTTCGCACGCACGCTGTTGATCGATCCACCCGGCCGCCAACAGCGCTACTACAGCAGTTTCTCGCCACGCCTGACGCACGGCGACGCCGCAGTGTTGGCCGTGCAGCAATGGCTTCACGGCACCCATGCCAAACAGGTCGCCTCCGCCGAGCTCGCACAGCGCGCAGGGCTGGAAGAGCGCACCTTCCTGCGCCGCTTCCAGAAAGCCACCGGCATGACCGCCACCGAATACTGCCAACGTGTACGCGTGGCCCGCGCACGAGAGATGCTGCAGACCAGTAACGTGCCGCTGGAGCGGATTGCCTGGGACGTGGGGTACAGCGACCCAGGCTCGTTCCGGAAGGTGTTCAGTCGGATTGTGGGGTTGTCGCCTGGGGAGTATCGGAGGCGGTTTGGTGGGCTGTGATTGAGTGGTGGTTAGTGGAACAAAAGAATCGCTCTATTCTTGATGCTCTTGGCGGTAGCTTCCTTGTGCTCCCTCGGCCGCTTTCGGTCGGAAGCGGACGAGCCAAGTCCCATAGAGCTTTAGTATCGGCGAGCGCTACACGAACAAGGTCCTGCTGATTTACTGACCACTCGAAGTACCCTCAGGCCTAGGCACGCATCCGCTCCGCCGCCAGCTGCAGGGTGCGCGGAGCACGCAAATTCACTTGCTGTACCATCACGTGCTGCTCAGCAAGGGCCTTGCGCTGGCCTCGAATGCCATTGGCCGTGGTGATCTCGCGCACGATCTGACGCAGGGGCACGCCGCGCGCCATAGCCAAGGACACCAACTGCTCCAGTTCGGAGATGCTCACGAACAGCATATGCCCCGGCGCAAGACGCACCGAATCCCAACGTGCATGACCTATTCCATCGGCGGTGCCGGCGACCAGTTCGCGCAAGGCCACTCCGTCGGTAACTAGCAGTTGCTTAAAGGTCACGCACACAAAGTAGACCTCATTTCGGCGCAGGTCCTCGGGAAGCCGTGAGGCGCTGTTCACTGCCTGATCGACGGCGCGCAGCAACGACGATTTCATCCGTTCGGCCAGCACAGCCGGCAGATTGTGGTAGAGCTCCTCGTAGTGGCCTTCGATGCCCTTAGCGTCGAGGAACACCAAGGCGCTATCCGCAGGCAATGCAAAGTCGACCACGTTGCCCTCGCCCTGCAGACGCTCTTTGAGCTCCCTCTCGCGGATCACCGGTGCCGCCAATTCTTCGAGTACTTCGGCCACGTAGTTCTCAAACGCAGGCCCAAACTCATTCATGAAGGCACGCGCTCCAAGGGCGCGCGCCAAATCGAACACTGCGGTGCCCAATGTCTGGAATAGCAGTTTGTGGTGGATGCACAGCGGCCCTTGCTGGGTGAGTAGGAACGGAGTAGCGATTAAGGGTGACTGTTCGCACACCTCCACCTCTGGCGGCGTATTTCGTTGTTCGGCCTCGAGCGCGATGCGGTGCAGGTCGGGCACCGGCCGGCTGAAGTGTCGACAGATCATTTCCCAGTGCTGCGGGTCGCGAAGGCCTGCCGGCCGCTGTTGCGATAGCTCCGGGATTTGAAGATCATCGCCGATGTCGGCGGCAAGGTAGCCTAGCTGGCGCAGGAACTGCGCCGGCGTTAGCCGGTGGCGTTCAACAAAGCGTGCCGAAATGGCTGAGTTGGCCAGCATCTCGCCCAAAATGCGATGTTGACGGGCGAGAGACCCCGGATCGAAGTGACGCTGAAACCAGATCTGCTGAAGGAACAATCGCCTCGAAAAAATCGCCTCCCCCGCACCGGGCATGTTGAGGGCGGCCATGGCATCCCAAATTGACTGGCCAACGAAGTTGATGTCGTCGCCGGTCGGCAGGGGACGCTCATCGTTAGGCCGCCAGCTGGCAAGCCCCCACTTGGCGATGAGTAGCCATACGTGCGGTTTGCGTAGGTACCAATCTTCGCCGTCGTCAGGTAAGCGTCGCAACATCTCGAAGGCCGCGTTGAAGAAAGCCAGGCCATGGCAGGCGCGAAGACGCGCCTTGGCTTGCGCGAGCAGCTCTCGTCCGTGTTCGATTGTCATCGCATCGTCTGGGGCATTCAATGGCGGACGTGACCTTTGTCAGGGATTCGGTGCAGGCTGCCATCGAGTTAATAGCAAATGCCAGCAAGTGTTGACCTTTCTGCTGTTGATAGTCGGCTGCTATTGGGCAGGAGCAGACGTTCAACTCCGGGATTAAGTCGACCCGCGGAGCGGGTTCGGCTTGAAGGAACTATTAGGTGTCCGAAATACAGGTCACTCGCATGGTTCCAACGGGCTCTTGCCAATGCTGCGAAAATTGCAACGGCTGGTAAAGCCTTGCCAAGGCCGTCGGACCTTGCGAGTTATAAAATCTATGATGTGCTCGAACCCGTACACGTTCCAATCGAGCTATCCGCCGGCCAATGAGGAATCATGTAATAAATCATGGCGTGGCGTCCGTCGCCTTACCCTCATCTTCGTCGCTAACAGATAATCCATTCTCGATTTTTACAGCCTGATCTCTAAGCAACGTTTCTCGCTTACTTACCAACCGTTTAGTTAGTGCGGAAAGACCCGGTATCTTGGAAAGAGCGTCAACTGATTCGGATAGCTTGGCGCTCTTTTCCAGGACGTCCATAAGGGGGTGGTCTGTCTTGTTGTAGTCGGTAATGAGCTTTCCAGGATTCTCCGAGCTAACTTGAAGAACATTGAAAAGTAGTCGTGTGCGGAGGTCGTCCTTGACAGCGCCCTCATGCGGAAGGGAGTCGATCTGATTGGAAAGCCCAGAGAATGTCTTTCCGAGCACGGATTTGTGCGTGTACTCCTCAATTAGCCTCTTGGATAGGTTCAATCTTTTGTTGGAAGAATACGCAAGCCAGAGGATAGGAAAATATAACGGAAGGATTGATATAACCAGTCGTGGGGTGTCTTTTAGCACGTCAGCTAAGGCTGCCCCAACAGACAATTGATAAACATCCACAGCAAATGGAATGAAAGAAATGGCGACCAATCCAGCAACGGCTTGTCGAAAGCTCTTTTCATGGGACGAGAGAAATTGGGCCTCCTCATCTTTCTTCTCTTCATAAGCAGCACTCAAGCCTGCAGCCAATGCGCCTGGCATGAGGGATTTTAGTTCGCTAGAAACTTCACCGAACTTAGCCTTGCTTTCTGTAATCAGCTGCTCGAAGACCTTCTTTTGTCCTTCCCGAGCTTCATTCTGTTCAGTCTCGACTGAATCGATTGCCTGATTAACCGCAGTGTCGAGACTATCAATTTTTTTACTGAATCCATCGAAGCTATTCTTCAGTTCATCATAAAGCCCGTCAACTCGCTCAGAGCTCCCATCTTCATCGCTGATCTCATGGCCAAAGATGGATTTGTGAACATCGTCAATATCCCCCTTTCTTTTGAGGGAGTGGCTCAATAAACTCTTTATGTTTTCACTCTGTGCGTTTGCATCTGCCATTTGCTTTGAAAGCGTCTCAAGCTTTTCAGGAATCACTTCAGACTGAGCCAAAAGGCTGTTGGCCCTTTCCAAGCTAGACTGAACATTGTCCACAATCCCCGTCGTTGACTGATTTGCTGACTGAAGCTTGTCAAATATTTCTTGGGCGTTTAATGACGTGGATTTGAGAAGCGTAGCGTTTGAAATAAAATCATCTTGAAGATTGGTGACTTCCTGGGATTTTTTATTAACCTCTATCTTTGCAATATCTATTTCATCGAGAGCTGACTTCATTTCATTTGCTAGCGAGTCAATATATTGCTTTTGCTGCTTAAGTCCCTCAACCAAATTTTGAGCTTCTGCGGCAGACTCATTGGCCGTAGCGGTGATCCTGCGGTCAAGCTCCCCCAGCCTAGCTTCAACATTGGCTGCAAATTTCTCATAAATCGCGGGATCCACGCCTTTATCAAAAAGACCCACTAGCTTCCCCCTTTTTTGTTTTTAATTGGTGATCCAGAGTGAATCGTGCAGTAATTTTAGACAGCCGTTATCCACTCTGGGTTGCATGAGGCCAAGTGGCCAAAAGCTGTCGTTCGTTTGTCTATAGCATCTTTGGCAATTCAATCAGCGCCGCGAAGCTGTGTCGATTTGAATGAATTTTTAGGGCGCTCACTGCTGCCAAATGCTTGATATGTAAGCGATCTCAGCATTGACGATTGAGAGTGACGCTGGAGTATGCGGGCCACTCGAGAACAACTTTGATCGACGGACATCAAGTACGGAAAAGTTATCCGTTGGCATTGCTTTCTGGCGAAGCTGGTGTTCTAGCAAGTCAATGATTAATTCTGTTTTGAACGTGGTCAAAGCGTCGCTCTTTAAGTACATCTTGATGATGTGTCGCTCGCCATTCACCACCAAGCCAAGCTCGGGGTTCAAGATGATGTCGAAGCCTCCGGCGGAGTAGACGTCGCGTGGCGGATTGAACCAAGTCACGTCCTTGCGCCCCCACCATTTCTTATATGCATCCAGAAGTTCAGGATAGTTCTTGATCTTCTTCGAGTCTGTCATGGATTTCATGACATCCGACACCGCTGCTTTTCCACCATTTTTACGGTGATTCTCAACAACGTGTTCTCTAAGAGCCTTGTAGAAGTCGAACGCCGGCTCATACTCGGGGCGCTCTTTAACCTGGCGCACTTTAGTGGCTTTGGGGCGTCCAGCTTTTGATACAACGTCAACAAAGTCCGTTAGCGAGATCTGTGGCATTGCATGACTCCTGTCGTGATGCCCAAGTACCTAATAGACGGACTCTAGGGCCGGTTATACGGCTTACTCAAAAAGCGCCGCAGGCAGGTTTTCCCACTTGATACAACTCGATCTTAGGTCAGCCGGGTCCGGCTAACAAGCCAGCCTATAATCGGACCCAGCGGTAGCCTCGGTTATCGCTCCATGCTCGCGCCAATAGACGACATGCAGATGTCCGCTTCGGGTCGCGAGGGGGCACTGGTCTAAGTGCGTTGTCACAGGCGTTCTTACGTTTCTGCATGGTTCCTGCCCACTTTTGGAGCTCGACGCCTCTCGGGCTTATTCGATATTACTTTTGGCCACACTGCGCAGCCGAATGAGTTGAGTTAGTGGTTGTAGTCCTGATCTTTGGCTACCAAGGACCGGCTGATCTTCTCTTTCGTTGCTGTGAGATGCTGCTCCCTTAGGGAAGGTCTGATCAAAGCGCTCTGATACTTGGATTTCAGCGTCAAGGCGCCAAGTCGACCTCGATATGATCGATTTTGCGCCGTTTCTGACGCTTTTCGACGGGTT
>NZ_JBRREH010000093.1:0-19343 GCF_056760175.1 Stenotrophomonas sp. STEN021
ATGCCTCCCCCCGGATGGGCCTGCAAGTGGGGGTTAGCACGGGGTGTGTGCTGCGTTTGGCGTTAACGCATAACCGGCGCCTAAGGGCGCCTGTTCTGCTTTGTCCTGTAGTGCCGAGCCATGCTCGGCAGAGGCGCTACCGGTAAGGCCTCTTGCCGAGCATGGCTCGGCGCTACAGGTGCTGCTCTCAGTTTTTCTTGGCAGGCGCCGCAGGCGCCGGCACGGCCGCACCCTTGGCGACGCGGATGCCATTGGCCTTCATCCAGGCATCGAACTGATCGGCACTCATCTTCTGCTCGCCCTGCTGCATCATGAAACGATAGTTGCCCAGCGAATCCTTCTCGGCCAGCGGTGCTTCCACCCGCACTTCGATCGGCTTGTCGTCGTTCTTCGCGGTCTTCTTGGCCGAGGAAGCACAGCCAGCCAACACCGCAACCGAAGCCGCCACGAGAACGATGCCAGAGACGCGGGAAAGAGCTTGCATGGCAATAACCTCAGGTAATTAGAACCGCAGTCTAATCCAGCAACTGAGCAAGTGCAGCTATTTGCCTGAATTTATTGAAATTAGTCACTCGCGCTGACATGCGCGGTTTTGCTGGCGGCCAGCAGCGCATTCAGCTCAGCCTGGCTCAACTCCCGCCATTGGCCCTTGCCCAGCTCGCCCAACTGCACCGGCCCTATCGCCACCCGCATCAAACGCAGCACTTCCAGCCCCAGGGCCTTGAGCAGGCGTCGGATGTGGCGATTGCGGCCTTCATCCAGCACCACCTCCAACCACGCGGTGCGTTCGCCATGCCGCAGCAGCTGTACCGAATGCGCCGCAAGGCGTTCGCCCTCATCGTCGATGCCTGCGTGCATGCGCTCGAGCAACGCCGCATCGGGCACAGCATCCACCTGTACCCGGTAGGTTTTCAATGGGCCGGTGCTGGGCTCGGTAAGACGCGCCGCCCATTCGGGATCATTGCTGAAGAACAGCAGGCCTTCACTGGCCTTGTCCAGGCGCCCTACCGGCGCCATCCACGGCAGACCGGCACCTTCAAAACACTGGTAAACGGTGTCGCGCCCCTGCTCGTCCTGCACCGTGGTGACCAGTCCACGCGGCTTGTTCAAAGCCAGATACAGACGCTGCGCTGCTGCCAGCGGCAAGCCGTCCAGCAATACCCGTTGGCGACCGGCAACCACTGGAAATTCCGGGTCACGCACCACCTTGCCATCGACACTGACACGGCCATCGAGCACACGCCGGGCCGCTTCGGTACGCGAACACACGCCGGCTTTGGACAGCACCCGCGCCAGACCATGCCGAACCCCGGCAGGGACGGCCTTGCCGGCGCGTGCAGTGTTGTTGCGCGCAGCTGAAAGCAAACGCCCGCCGGGCGTTGCGCGGCGGGCGTGCGAGGGATACGGAGGCTTGGACGACGCCATCAGGACTGCAAGCGGCTGTGCCGCCTTACTTGACCTCGGCAGCAGGCTGCGCGGCAGCCGGTGCTGCTGCCGGATCGGCGGCAACCGGACGTGCCTTGACCACGCGCACACCGCGCGCCTTCATCCAGGCATCGAATTCTTCGGCAGTCATGCGCTTGCCGTTCTGGCTCATGTCAAAGCGCCACGGCGTGTTGTCGAACTCGGTCTGCGGCTTGTAAGCGGCCGGATCGTTGGCGTTGATCGCCGGACGCGCCGGGATCACGCTGGCAACGTTGTTGCAGCTCTCAACGCGCAGACGCATCAGTACACGATCCAACGACTGCTCATCACCACCGGCCGAGCTCAATACACCCGACGGCATGCCCAGCTGGCCCGGGCGCACATACAGCTCCGAGGCTACCGGCGCGATCAGCGATGTCGCCAGCGGTGCCGGCGTCACGGAACTGGCCGAACAATCCACGGCTGCATGGGCGGCAGGCACAAATGCCAGGGCGACAAGACCAGCCAGAGCGATACGCAGCATTGAATTTCCATTCGGCAAGTTGACGCGGCGAGTGTAGGCAGCGCCCGCAGCGCTTTCAACCGTTATATGCACGCAAACCGCGATTACCCGCCGGCGTCACACAAATGCACCCCGAAAAAGTCGGCGACGCAGAAACAAACAAGGCCCGGCAGATGCCGGGCCTTGTTCTCAAACTGTGGTACTGAAACCAAAGCGTCCGATTAGTTCTGGACGTTCAGCTCGGTACGACGGTTCTTTGCGCGACCTTCCGGGTTGTCCGAACCATCCGGGTTGGTGTTCGGAGCAATCGGACGGCTCTCGCCGTAGCCGATCGGGCCCTGCAGACGCGACGCCGACACACCATTGGTGGTCAGGTAGTCGTACACAGCCTTGGCGCGACGCTCGGACAGCTTCTGGTTGTAAGCGTCGGTACCCTTGGAGTCGGTGTGACCGGCAACTTCAACGCGCAGATCCGGGTAACGCTTCAGGATCTCGGTGGCTTCGCTCAGGATCGACACGGCGTCCGGACGCAGGGTGGCCTTGTCGAAATCGAAGTTCACGCCCTTCAGATCGATCGAGACCGGAACCGGGCAACCGTCCGGACCAATGGTCTGGCCAGGCTGCGAGTTCGGGCACTTGTCGTCACAGTTGTTGACGCCGTCGCCGTCGTCATCCAGGTCTGCGCAGCTCGGAGCAACCGGAACCGGTGCCGGAGCAACAGCGGCGGTCGGAGCCGGGCCCAGCGGGATCACGACGCCAACCGAAGCCAGCACGTCGCCGAACCAATCCTGGTTCTTGTGGCCAGCCAGGTTCGGAGCAATGCTCTGGTCGTCGAAGTCAGCGCGGTACGCCAGTTCAGCACGCACGGCGACGCGCTTTTCGAAGGTGGTCTGCAGACCAACGCCGACCTTGGCGGCCAGGTTGCCGTCCTTGCGATCCTTCAGAACAGCGCCGGCCAGGTATTCTTCTTCCGACTTCTGGTAGCCCAGACCTGCCAGCAGGTACGGGTTCCAGCCACGGCCTTCCTGGATGAAGTGGCGACGCAGGTCCAGCGAAACGCCGTACTGCGACCAGTTCTGATCCTGGTTGTTGTCGAAGTTCGGGTTCTGATAGTTCAGTTCACCGTCCAGCGACCAGTTCGGGCTGATGAACTTGCCCAGACCCAGCGTAGCGAACGGGGCATCGTTGGTGCCACGGTCCTTGTCCTGGAAGTTGAAGCCGGCCGAACCGGTCAGGTACCAGCGGTCGTCAAATTCCTGAGCCGAAGCGGCCTGGGCGAAAGCCAGACCACCGAGCAGCGCGGCAGTAAGGATCTTCTTGTTCATGAAATACAGCTCCTTGTTTCGGGGGTATGAAACCGGTAGAGGCATGGTCCAGCACAGCGGTATTCTTCGTCGCGTTCAGAGACGGCCGTTTCCTCACGCCATCGCGGTGCACATTATGCGCTTGGCCGTGAAGGCGATGTTAACAGGCCCGTAACATATGCAGCGACCACCAGACCTCTACGTGTCCGGCTTGGCGCAACGTATACAGCTTGGTCAAAGGACGCAAGAGTCAGCTATCGCAAGGCTTCCGGGGAAAATGCTGCGGCGCAGCTGATTTCATGTGACAAACCCTTTATTAACAGGGCTTGCGCCGCCGGTTACCGCCAGCTGAATCATTTGCTCGGTATGATGATTTTGCTCCCCCGTTACGGAACTTTTCCGCATGAAAGCAATCGGCCTGACCCGCTATCTCCCCATCGATGCGCCGGATGCGCTGCTGGACCTGACCCTGTCGCCCCCCGCTGCTCCGCAAGGCCAGGACCTGCTGGTTCAGGTTCACGCAGTTTCCGTAAACCCGGTGGACGCCAAACTGCGCGGCCCCAAACCGGGCGAGGAAAATCCACCACGGGTACTGGGCTTTGATGCCGCAGGAATCGTGGTCGCGGTGGGCCCGGAAGTCACCGCGTTCGAGATCGGTGATGAGGTTTATTACGCCGGCGATGTCACCCGCCCAGGTTGCAACGCGCAACTGCAGCTGGTGGACGAGCGCCTGGTGGGGCGCAAGCCAACCACGCTGGATTTTGCCGAGGCAGCGGCATTGCCACTGACCACACTTACTGCATGGGAACTGCTGTTCCAGCGCATGCCCTATCAGCTGGACGGGCGCCGCAACGTCGGCAAGACCCTGTTGGTGATCGGCGGTGCCGGTGGCGTGGGCTCGATGGCGATCCAGCTTGGCCGTCATGCCGGTTTCACCGTGGTAGCTACCGCCTCGCGCCCGCAAAGCGTGCAGTGGTGCGAGCAGATGGGCGCAACCCATGTCGTTGATCACCGCCAGCCTTTGGCGCCACAGCTGCAGGCGCTTGGGATGAGCAGCGTGGATGCTGCGCTCAACCTGGCCAATACCGATCTGTACTGGCAACCGCTGGGCGAACTGCTGGCACCGCAAGGCCATGTCGGCCTTATCGTCGAGCCTGCCGGTGAGCTGCGCATCGGCGATCCTTACAAAGCCAAGTGCATCGGTATCCACTGGGAATTCATGTTTGCCCGCGCCCGCTTCCGCACCGACGACATGATCGAGCAACACCGCATCCTGACCCGCGCCGCCAGCCTGATCGACGCCGGCGAACTGCGCACCACCCTCAGTGAGCGCCTGGGCACGATCAACGCAGAAAACCTGCGCCAGGCCCACCGTCAGCTGGAAGCCGGCAGCACCATCGGCAAGCTGGCGCTGGAAGGCTGGGGCTGAGCTACGCACCAAAGCACGTTGCGTCACCCAGAAGTGGCGCAACGCCTCCTATTATCTATATGTCTGCGCTGCAGACAGCACGTTGATTTCCCGACCATGCCTTCCCTGATGCTTGTCTCGCGCTTGTTGCAGCTGCTGCTGGGCCTGTTCCTGTTTGGTATCGCCTCTGCCTTGATGATCCGTGCCGGCATCGGCATCGCGCCCTGGGATGTATTGAGCCAGGGCATCGCGCTGCGCAGCGGTTGGGGCTTCGGCCTGATCACCAACCTGGTCGGCGTCTGCGTACTGCTGATGTGGCTTCCGCTACGGCAGAAGCCGGGACTTGGCACCGTGCTCAACGTGTTGTTGATCGGCCCCAGCGCGCAGCTGGGGCTGAATCTGCTGCCGGCGGCGCAGGGCCTGCCATGGCAGCTGCTGTTGTTCGCCGCAGGGCTGGTGCTGCTGGCGGTGGCCACCGGGCTCTATATCGGTGCGCGCTTTGGACCTGGCCCGCGCGATGGCCTGATGACCGGCCTGCACGCCCGTACCGGTTGGGCGATCTGGAAGGTGCGCACCCTGATTGAAGCCTGCGCACTGGCAGTGGGCTGGTGGCTGGGGCACACTGGCCTTCGCCCTGCTGATCGGGCCGCTTTGCGGCATCACCCTGCCCTTGTTTGACCGGCAGCCGCGGACCACAGCCACTGCACCGGCGTCCTGACAGGGGCACTGCACACTCAACAAGGTCGGTGATGACAGCAAGGATTGAGGCCAGCCCCATTGCCAGTCAGAATGGGTCATTCCATACGCAAGCGTATCCAGCATGACGCCAGCCAACGACACCACCTATCCACACCTGTTCGCCCCGCTGGATCTGGGCTTCACCCAGCTGCGCAACCGCATCCTGATGGGTTCGATGCATACCGGGCTGGAAGACCATGCCCGCGACTTCCCCAAGCTGGCCGCCTACTTCGGTGAGCGCGCCGCCGGTGGCGCGGCGTTGCTGGTCACCGGTGGTTTTTCACCCAACGTGGTTGGCTGGTTGGCGCCGTTCGGCAGCAAGCTGTCCTGGCCGTGGGAAGTCAGCCGCCATCGTCAGGTGACTGCCGCCGTGCATGGCCACGACGCCAAGATCTGCCTGCAACTGCTGCATGCTGGCCGCTACGGTTATCACCCCTTGCAGGTGGCTCCGTCCAAGCGCAAGGCGCCGATCAACCCGTTTACCCCGCGTGCGCTGTCGGCCGCTGGCGTCGAGCGGCATATCGCCGACTACGCCCGCGCCGCCAAGTACGCGCGGGATGCCGGCTATGACGGCGTCGAGGTGATGGGTTCGGAAGGCTATCTGATCAACGAATTCATCGCCCCGCGCACCAATGGCCGCAACGACGCCTGGGGCGGCGACCCGGCCAAGCGCATGCGCTTTGCGGTGGAGATCGTCCGCCGCATCCGCGAGGCCTGCGGCCCGGACTTCATCATCATCTACCGGCTGTCGCTGGTGGACCTGGTCGAAGACGGCAGCAACTGGCAGGAGATCGTGCAGCAGGCCAAGGCCATCGAAGCGGCCGGTGCGACCCTGCTCAACTCCGGTATTGGTTGGCACGAGGCACGTATCCCGACCATTGCCACCTCGGTGCCGCGTGCCGCGTTTGCCGGCGTCACTGCCAAGCTCAAGCCGCATGTCGGCATTCCACTGATCGCCACCAACCGCATCAACATGCCGGAGGTGGCCGAAGGCATCCTCGCTGGCGGCGGTGCCGACATGGTGTCGCTGGCACGGCCACTGCTGGCCGATCCGCAGTGGCCGGCCAAGGCCAGGGGCGGCAAGCCGGAAGCGATCAATACCTGCATAGCCTGCAACCAGGCCTGCCTGGATCATGTGTTCCAGCAGAAGCGTGCCAGCTGCCTGGTCAACCCACGTGCCGCGCACGAAACCGAACTGGTCTACCTGCCGACCAGCGCGCCCAAGCGCGTCGCCGTGGTCGGTGCAGGCCCAGCCGGGCTGGCCTGCGCCACCGTCGCCGCCGGCCGCGGCCACAAGGTGACCTTGTTTGATGCGGCCGACGAGATCGGCGGCCAGTTCAATGTGGCCAAGCGCATCCCCGGCAAGGAAGAGTTCCACGAGACCCTGCGTTACTTCCGCCATCAGTTGACCGAAACCGGGGTCGAAGTGCGCTTGAACACCCGCGCCGATGCCGAGGCATTGAGTGGCTTCGACGAGGTGGTGATCGCCACCGGCATCAGTCCGCGCAAGGTGACCTTCCCCGGCGCCGATCATCCAATGGTGGTCAGCTATCTGGATGTGCTGCTGGGCCGGGTCAAGGCCGCCGACAGGGTGGCCATCATCGGTGCCGGTGGCATCGGCTTCGACGTCGGCGAGTTCCTGGTGCATGAAGGCCCGTCACCGGCCCTGGACCCGGACCGCTGGATGGCCGAATGGGGCGTGGACAGCAGTTTCGAAAGCCGTGGCGCGCTGGCCAAGCCACAGCCCGAAGCCCCCGCCCGCAACGTCTGGTTGCTGCAGCGCAGCCCCGGCAAGCCGGGCGCCAAGCTCGGCAAGACCACCGGCTGGATCCACCGCGCAACGCTCAAGGCCAAGGGCGTGAAGATGCTCGGAGGCGTCGAGTACCTGGGGGTGGACGACAGCGGCCTGCGCATCCGCGTCGACGGTCAGGAGCAGTTGCTGGAGGTTGGCAGCGTGGTGATCTGCGCCGGCCAGGAGCCGCGCCGCGAGCTGGCCGACACCCTGCAGGCCGCCGGCCGCAGCGTCCATGTCATCGGTGGCGCAGATGTCGCTGCCGAACTGGATGCCAAGCGGGCAATCGACCAGGGCAGTCGTCTGGCGGCTGCGTTCTGATCCAACAGCAAAGCGATTCATTTTTGTTCCCGCCCGGGCACCGCCGATGTGCCCGGGTTGCCCGTCCCGCCCGAACTGCTTGCCAGCATGCTGGCAAGCGCACAGGACAGGGAAACATATGAAAAAAGCCGGAAAAGAAGAATAAAGCGCGATGCACACCTCTTTTTCGGCGCACCAACATCGCTTGCACTGGCCTGACCAGGCCGCCAAAGCGAAACTGAATACGCACTCCCGGGCGACATTTGACCTTTCCAACAAACCTGAATGTCAACAGTGGCCGTTCAGGATAAGTTTTGGATTACCCCCCTAACTTGCGCCCACTTCCGCTCACCCACCAGTTCTGGTGAGCAGGCGCAGCCCTCCCCAATCTGATTGAGGGCTGCCCACGGGGCGGCCCCGATGCCACGGCCGCCTCCCCATAACGCCAAGTCGTCGCTGTCCGGTTCCCGTTGGGGGCAAGGCAGGCTGCGGCCCATACGGAGCAAGGAGATTTATGAAACTGGCTTGGATTCTTTGGTTGTCGCAGATGTTGCCGCAGCCAGCAGCCGATTCGTTGTGCTTGAGCACCACCGTCTATCTGGAAGCCCGCGACCAGACCCTTCGCGGCCAGCAGGCCGTGGCCGAAGTCGCCCTGCGGCGGCTGGACAGCGGTCTGTGGGGTGACTCGATGTGCCAGGTGGTGACCGCGCGCAAGCAGTTCGCCCCGACCCTGGTCGCCCCCGGCACCCAGCTGCGCAACAACGATGCCTGGGCCGAAGCCGTGGACGTGGCCTTTGCCGCCGAGCGCAACTGGGCCCTGCCCAATGGCCAGCGCAAGGAGATCGTGCCGGGCGCCAGCCACTTCGCCGCGCATGCCATTGCCAGCCCGAGCTGGCGCAATGCCTACCAGGTGGCCACCATCGGCGGGCACACCTTCTACAAGGTGCAGTCACTGAAGCCGCGCGCCTCCTGAGCCGACGCTGAGCCGACTCAACGCGTGGCGCACTGTCTGTGCCATGCATGGACACACTGCGTTACACGCTTGTGGCCATAATGCCCGGGTCTTTCCACTCCCGAGGTAGCCCTGATGAAGCTCTATACCAAGCCCGGCGCCTGTTCGCTGGCCGACCATATCGCACTGATCTGGTCAGGCCTGCCGTTCGAGCTGCAGATCGTGGACTACGCGACCATGAAGTCGCCCGAGTATCTGAAGAAGAACCCGGCCGGCGCCGTGCCGATGCTGGAAGACGGCGGCTGGTTCCTGACCCAGAACGCGGCCATCCTGCACTACATCTGTGACAAGGCCCCGGCTTCTGGCCTGGAAGGCGGCAGCGACCCGCGTACCCGCGCCGAGGTCAACCGCTGGCTGTCCTTCGTCAACGCCGACCTGCACCCGACCTACTACCCGATCTTCGGCTCGACCAAGTACCTGGAAGACGAGGCCGTTATCGCCCGTACCCAGGAAAACTCGCGCCAGAAGCTGACGGCCCTGTACCAGCGCATCAATGACCGTCTGGCCGAGGTTGACTGGCTGGGCGGCACGCCGCGCGCCTCGATCGCCGACGCCTACACCTACGTGACCCTGCGCTGGGCACGTGGCCTGAAGCTCGATCTGGCCGGCATGGACGCACTGGACCGCTTCGAGCAGCGCATGCAGGCCGACCCGGCCGTGCAGGCCGCGCTCAAGGCTGAAGGCCTGAGCTGATCCAAGGCATAAGTACTGAACAATCACGGGCCGCCGGTTACATGACCGGCGGCCCGTTGCGTATGTGGCGTTCCCGCTGCTATCGCGCCGACAAGCTCATCACCAATCTCGGCCGCTCCCGGTACAGCGCCGGATACTGCTGCTTCAACGCGGCGACCTTGGGCAGGTCATTGATGCGGATGTAAGCCGCCTCCGGGTGCAGGGTCAGATAGTTCTGGTGATAGCCCTCGGCCGCGTAAAACACCTTGCCGCCATCCACCTGGGTGACCAGTGGTGCCTTGAACACCGCGCTGCGCTGCAGCTGCGCGATATAGGCGCGTGCTGCATCACGCTGCGCGGCGTCATCGGCATAGATGGCCGAACGGTACTGGCTACCATGGTCTGGTCCCTGGCGGTTGAGCTGGGTCGGATCGTGCACCACCGAGAAAAACACCTGCAGCAGCTGCCCGTAGCTGACCTGCGAGGGGTCGTAGCTGACCTGTACGGCTTCGGCATGGCCACTGCCGCCACTGCTCACCCGCGCATAGGTCGCATCGGCAGCGCTGCCACCGATGTAGCCGGACACCGCGTTGTCCACGCCGGTGATGTGCTGGAACACGCCCTGCACACCCCAGAAGCAGCCACCTGCAAACACCACGCGCGCCTGTTTGATGCCGGTTTGATGCAGATCAGCAGCGCCTGTAGGCGCTGGCAACGTGACCGACACCGGCGCTGCCTGTGCGGTGCGATCCAGCGTAAACACTGCGGCCAGCAACAGGCCGGCAACCACCGCCGCAATGCCGCCGGCGACGAGCTTGTCCGTGGCGATTTTCATCACGTATCTCCTCCAATCAACCGAAAGTGAAGGCGTAGGCGCGTACGCCCGGATCGAGGAACTCGATCTCGAAGGTGCGTTCGCGCACCTCGCCGTTCTGGCGGATCAACTGATACAGCCGGTTCTGATCCACCTTGCCCTCGCCCTGAGCTGATACATCGCTACCGGCCGCTGCCTGCGGCGGCTGGCCATCGATGCGCACGCGGAAGCGCACCGGCCGCATCGGGTCCTGTGGCGCCAATACCAGATGCAGGTCGCGGGCATGGAAGCGGAATGCAATACGTCCGCCCGCCTGCTGCAATTGCGCGTCTTCCTCACCGACGATCCAGGACCCGCCCAGCGCCCATTGGTTGAGCTGCAGTTGCATCGGCACGTTGTAGTCGTGCACCTGTCCGGCCTGCATGCCTCCGGGCGAGGCAAAGTGCTCGGCACGCGAGTGGCCGATATAGGTTTCCGGCGACTTCAAACTATTCATGTCGGCTTGGCGCTCGACGCCACTGCCTGCCATGCGCATTGCCGGCGCCATGTCATCCGGCAAGCTGTTACCGGCCTCGCGCAGCAGCTGACGGATGATCTGCTCGGACTGCTCGTAGTTGCCTTCACCAAAGTGATGGGCGCGGATGCGTCCCTGTGCATCGATGAAGTAATGCGCCGGCCAGTACTTGTTGTTGAAGCCGCGCCAGATCGCGAAATCATTGTCGATCGCGACCGGGTACGTGACCTTCAGATCAGCAACCGCGCGCTGCACATTGCGAAGGTCGCGCTCAAAGGCGAACTCCGGCGCATGTACGCCGATCACCACCAGCCCGTGATCCTTGTAGCGCTCGGCCCAGTCGCGCACGTAGGGCATTGCGCGCAGGCAGTTGATGCAGGAATAGGTCCAGAAATCGACCAGCACCACCTTGCCGCGCAGCTGCTGCGCATCCAGCGGCGGGCTGTTGAGCCAAGCGGTAGCACCGGCCAGTGATGGCAGCTCGCCCTCCACCGGCAGGCTGGCATCGCCCTTGGCATCGCCCGCCATCATCATCATGGCCGGACCTGCAGCGGCTTGTTGCGCCGGCAGCGCGTCCAGCAACTGCTGTTCCAGCCTGGCCGTGCTGACCGTGGACAGCCGCGTCAGCAGGCCGGTATCCCAGCCCATCGCGATTGCGAGCACCGCCAGCAGCGCAGCAATACCCAGACCACGGCGGATCCATTCGCCCACCCCCAGCCGTTGCTTCAAGGCGGTGAACACACGCCCGCCTATCCACACCGCGAGCGCCAGCGAAGTCGCCGCACCCAACGCATAGGCCAGCAGCAAACCACTCGTCCCGGCATTCGCCCCCTGCAGGGCCGCGCCGGTGAGGATCAGGCCAAGGATCGGCCCAGCGCAGGGTGCCCACAGCAGGCCGGTGGCAATACCGATCAGCAGGGAACTGAGCACGCCGCCCCGCCCGGCATCGGCAGCTGCGCCCAGGCGCACGCCCAGACGCTGCAGCGGCGCCAGCAGCCGGTCTGCCAACGCCGGCCACAGCAAGGCCACAGCAAACAGCGCCATCACCACCAGCGCGATCCAGCGCCCGATCTGGTTGGCCTGCACCACCCACTGACTGCCCACCGCGGCCAGGCTGGCGACCACCGCGAACATCAACGCCATGCCGACCAGCAGTGGCAACCCACTGCGCAGGAACGGCCGGTCCGCACGTGCGAACACAAACGGCAGCACCGGCAGGATGCAGGGGCTGAGCAAGGTGAGTACACCGCCGAGATAGGCTAGGACCAACAGGAACATGGAAACGTCCTTCTTGAATGAGGGAGGCGGCGCTCAGGCCGCGACGAATTGCAGGGCCACGCCGTTCATGCAGTAACGCAGCCCTGTCGGGCGCGGGCCGTCTTCGAACACATGGCCCAGATGGCCGCCACAGCGCCGGCAATGCACCGCCACCCGGGTCATGCCGTAGGAGGTATCGCGGTCCTCGCCTACCGCGCCATGCAGCGGTGCCCAGAAGCTGGGCCAACCGGTACCGCTGTCGAACTTGGTCGCCGAGGAGAACAGCGGCAGCGCGCAGCCCGCACAGTTGAAGGTGCCGCGTCGGTGCTCGTTGTTGAGCGGACTGCTGAAGGCCCGCTCGGTGCCCTGCTGGCGCAGCACCGTGTATTGCGCGGGGCTGAGCAGCTGGCGCCATTGGGCGTCGCTGCGCGTCACTTCGAATAATGCGCTGCGTGCGGGCGCTGCCGGCGCCGGGCCATTGCAGGCGGTCAGGCCCAGCACACCAGCGGCGGCTGCCATACCGCCGATGCCAAGCAGCTTGCGACGGGTGAGCGACATGGGCGTTCTCCAGCCAGGGACGATGTGGCCATGCTGCGCCCGGGCAGGTCAACGAATCCTCACGCAGAGTTAAATTCTTCGTGACACATCGGCGCGTCTGTCCAAGCACAATGCCAGCCATCCCATTCAACGGCCGCAGGCGTCGATGAGCAGCAACAAACGCATCCTGATCGTCGAAGACGATGTCCACATCGCCAACCTGCTGCGCATGCACCTGCGTGACGAAGGCTATGACGTCACCCATGCGGCCAGTGGTGATGAAGGCGTGCGCCTGCTGGAAAGCGGGCAATGGGATGCGCTGGTGCTGGACCTGATGCTGCCTGGCGTGGACGGCCTGGAAATCTGTCGCCGCGCCCGCGCGATGACCCGCTACACGCCCATCATCATCACCAGCGCGCGCGCCAGCGAACTGCACTGCATCCTCGGTCTGGAACTGGGTGCCGACGACTACCTCGCCAAACCGTTCTCGATGCTGGAACTGGTAGCGCGGGTAAAGGCCTTGTTGCGTCGGGTTGAGGCAATGGCACAGAACGCACGCATCGATGCCGGCGCAATCGAGGTTGCTGGCCTGCACATCGATCCGGTCGCCCGCACCGCGCAGGTTGAAACACGCGCATTGGAGCTCACCCCACGCGAATTCGACCTGCTGTATTTCTTTGCCCGCCACCCCGACCAGGTGTACTCGCGGATGGAGCTGCTCAACCAGGTATGGGGCCATCAGCATGATGGCTACGAGCACACCGTCAACACCCACATCAACCGCCTGCGCAACAAGATCGAGCACGACTCGGCAGCACCCAAACGTATTCTCACGGTGTGGGGACGTGGCTACAAACTGGCGACCGACGACGGGGGCGCGACATGAACCGGTTGACGCTGTCGCAGCGCTTAACCTTGGTGTTCTGCGCGCTGCTGTTGATCTGCTGCGGTGCGCTGGCGTGGATACAGATGCGCGGCAACCGCATGCACGAACAGGAAACCGTGCAGCGCCTGTCACGCGGTCTGGCCGAGCACATCGCCCGTAGCGGCGAGCTGATGGATGCGCGCGGCATCCGCGATGGCGAAGTGCGCGCCTTGTTCGGCAAGCTGATGTCGGTCAATCCCAGCGTCGAGGTCTATCTGCTGGATGACGAAGGCCGCATTCTTGGCCATGACGCGCCGGAAGGCCACCTCAAGCGGGACCGCATTGATCTGGCACCGGTGCAGGCACTGCTCAATGGCGAAAAACTGCCGATCTTCGGCGACGACCCGCGCAGCAGCGACGGCCGCAAGGTATTCAATGCCGCACCGCTGTGGGTGCAGGGCCGCCAGGTCGGCTACATCTATGTGGTGCTGGTCGGCGAGCAACGTGAAGCACTGGCTGCTGACATCGCTGCCAATAGCAATCTGCGCACCACGCTATGGTCGCTGGCGATCGTCGCGGTGATCGGGCTGCTGGCTGGACTGATCGCGTTCCGCTGGGTGACCCGGCCGCTACGCCAGCTTACCCGTCGCATCCAGTCCTTCGATGTGGACAGCGCTGACCCGCGCCGGCCCTTGCCGCCGACACCGCTGCGTGCCGGTGAACGCGATGAGCTGAGCATCCTGCAGCACAGCTTTGCCCACCTCAGCCAGCGCGTCAGCGAACAATGGCAGCAGCTGCGGCAGCAGGACCTGCAGCGCCGCGAACTTGTTGCCAATCTGTCGCACGACCTGCGTACACCACTGTCGTCATTGCATGGCTATCTGGAAACCCTGGCGCTCAAGGATGCCAGCCTCAGCGCCGATGAGCGCCAACGCTACCTGGCCATCGCCCTGTCGCAGAGCCACAAGGTCGGCCGGCTAGCACAGGCGCTGTTCGAGCTGGCGCGACTGGAACACGGCGGCGTGGTACTGGAACTGCAGACGTTCTCGCTGCCGGATCTTATCCAGGATGTTTTCCAGAAATTCGAACTGGCCGCGCAGTCACGCCGGCAGCAGCTTGACGCCGTGATTCCCGCCGGCCTGCCGCCGGTGGAGGCCGACCTCGGCCTGATCGAGCGGGTGCTGACCAACCTGCTGGACAACGCCATCCGGCATACACCGGCAGGCGGTTGCATCACAGTGGCCTTGCGCGCGCTCGATGGCGATGTACTGGTTCGTGTGTCCGACACCGGGCCCGGCATTCCGCCAGCGCGCCGCGAGCAACTGTTCAGCACGCTGCCGGCACTGGGCAGCCAGCGCCCGGACAGTGGCGGCCTGGGCTTGTTGATCGTGCACCGCATCCTGCAGCTGCACCATCGCCATATCCGCCTGCTGGACAGCGACGAAGGCGCGGCCTTTGAGTTTTCCTTGCCGGCGGCGCGCCACCGATAACGCCGCTGCGCAATGAAAGCCGCAGCGCCCGCAGGATCAACCGATCTCGCGGATCACGCCACCCTGCCCATCGCGCAGCAAGGTCGGCCTCACTTCGATCTGCAGCTTGCCACCTGGCAGCGGATACAGACCACGTTCGGCGCGCACGCGGTCCAGCATCGCCTGCAGGCTGGCATCGGACAGCACACAGCGCGCGCTGTCGCCATCACTTTGCACCTCATCGACCAGCCCCGGCTCAAACCGCCACTGACGGTCCGTGCCAAGCACCACCAGCGGCTTGTCGTGATGCAGGCGCAGCGGCAGCAGCTCCAGCACGCGGGCAACCTGCCCTGCCCCCAGCACCAACGTGGTGCTTGCAGCTTCGACTGACCACTCCAGCGTTTCCACGAACAACATGCCGGTGCTGGATCCATCGCGCTGGCTGCCCGCTTGCAGCTGCGCCGCGACGCGCGGATCAGCCAACAGGGAATGACGTTCCAGCTCGGTGATCCAAAGCGGCATTGCCTGCTCCATCACCGCCAATGCGCCCAGCGTTGACCAGCGCCTGATCGCCGCCATCTCCTCGTCGGTCACTCCCACCAGCTGCAGGAAGTTGAGACGACCGTTGGCCGTGTCGATCGCCGGCACCTGCGGATCGGCGACAAAGGCCAGATGCCGTAGTTGGGTATCTGTATCCAGCGCGATCGGGCCATTGGCATCGAGATGATGCCCGGCTTCGAACACATTGCCGCTACTGAAGACGTAGCGCGCAAGGTTCTGCATCAGGTTCATCGGCCACGCCGGCGGCGCGCCGCGCTTGTCGTCCCCCGCCTGTGCAGCAAGACGGAAGGTAAGCTCGAAACCGAAGCCGCTTTCCTGCGGGTCATCGCTCTGCTTGTCGTAAAGCTCGGAAAATCCGTAGCTGACGTAATGCCAATGCGGACGCGGCGACTCGCTCCAATAGACGCTGATGCCATCCAGCGGATCGTTGCCGCCCAGCGTATGCGACAGCAGCGTGCCGAAATGCCGCGGCTCCTGCCCCGGGTAGAGCGCAGCCATTGCCGCGTTGATCGCATCCCAGCCCGCAGTGCTGATCTCGCCGCTGTTTTCCTGCGCCATGCAGGGCACTCCCATGATGAACCTGCCACCATGATAGTGCCCACGCATGATCACCGTGGCACGCCGTTGCAGGCGCCCCGCACGCCTGCGCCAATGATGGGTCAGCCAACAACCAGGGCGCGTGTCTCTTCCAACCAGCGGCTGGCAAATGCTGGACTCTTGGCCTTGCCCAGCGCCGTGGCCAGTTCCGGCCACAACTGTTCCAGGCCGACCGCAGTCTTGCTGCGTTCGATCTTCAACTGGAGCAGATAGCCCTTCAGGCCCAGATGCTTGCGTACCGATTCGGCCATCCAGTCGCGCAGCTGCTGGTAGCGCAGCGGGTCGTCGCCAAGCTGAGTGGTCACCGGCAATACCGGCGCCTTGTCAGCGCTGCCGGCGACCGCGTCGATCAATTCCAACGCAGCCAGCTGCTGCAACACGTCGTCCGGCGCGCGCAGGCCTTGTGCCATCTGCAGCAACTCACGTTCGTCGCGTTGGCCGTCCACCAGCAACAATACTGAACGCAATGCCGGCACCAGCTTCAAGCCACGGTTCTCGATCTCCAGACGGCCAGCGGCCGTCTTGGCATAGATGAATGCCATTCCCCCCTCCCTCTTTTGTGCATCGCAATACGGTACGCGCGCAGGTTTACGGAGCCCCCGCCCCGGAAAATGCATTGGCATCTGCCCACGTACCGCCCCCTTGCGATCACCGCCGCACAGCGGCCTTGCGGCCTGGCTGCACGCTATTTCCCCAGCGCGCGGCGGATTTCCTCCAGTGCGCCCGGGTCGTCGAGTGTCGACAGATCGCCCGGGTCACGCCGTTCCGCCAATGCCTGCAATGAACGCCTCAGCAGCTTACCCGAACGGGTCTTGGGAAGCGCATTGACGATATGTACCTGCGCCGGCCGCGCCACTGCACCCAGCGACGCCGTGACCTGCTGCATCATTTCCGCAGCCAGCTGTTCGGCATCATCGGCGGGCTTGGCTTGTTTCAAGGTGACGAAGACCAGTGGCACCTGTCCTTTCAGCTCGTCATGCACTCCTATCACCGCCGCCTCGGCAACCCGCGGATGCGCGGAGATGGCCTCCTCGATCTCACGCGTGCCCAGGCGGTGCCCGGCGACGTTGATCACGTCATCGGTGCGGCCGAGGATGAAGGTATAGCCGTCTTCGTCGCGAATGGCCCAGTCCAGCGAGCTGTACAGCAACTCCTTGAAGTGACCGAAGTAGCTCTTGAGAAAACGTTCGTCGTCGTTCCAGATCGTGCTCATGCAACCCGGCGGCAACGGCGGCTGGATCACCAGCACGCCCTTCTGCCCGGCCGGCACCTCGACGCCGGTCTGCTCGTCGATGACCTTCATCCTGTAACCAAGATTCGGGAATCCCGGCGAGCCGAACTTGACCTGTTTCATCTCCAACCCCGGCAACAAGGTCAGTGCCGGCCAACCGGTTTCGGTCTGCCAGTAATTGTCGATCACGGGCTTATGCAACGCGCCGGTGATCCACTTCGCAGTCGGCTCGTCCAGCGGCTCACCGGCCAGGAACAGGTACTTCAGCTCGGACAGGTCGTGCCGATCGATGAAGTCCACATCATGCTTCTTCAGCACCCGGATCGCGGTCGGCGAAGAGAACATAGTGCGCACGCCGTACTGCTCGCACAACGCCCACCAGATACCGGCATCGGGACTGATCGGCAGCCCTTCGTACAGCAGCGAGGTGCAGCCACCGATCAACGGACCATAGACGTTATAGGAATGGCCCACCGCCCAGCCGACATCGGAGGTTGAGAACATCACCTGCCCCGGCGCGCAATCAAACACCGTGCGCATCGACTGCGCCATCGCCACTGCATAGCCACCCACATCGCGTTGCACGCCCTTGGGCTTGCCGGTGGTGCCGGAGGTATACAGCAGATAGCTGGGCTCGTTGGACTCCAGCCATTGCACCGGCACCTCGACATCACCGACCTGCTCACGCAGCTGCGCATAGTCCTCGTCGCGACCAGCGATACGTGGCTCGGCAGCGTCCAGACCGCGCGACACGATCAGCACTTTGGGCGGTGGCGTGCTGGCTTCGGCGCAGGCCGCATCGACCATCGCCTTGTACGGGATGACCTTGCCACCGCGCATGCCGGCATCGGCGGCGATCAACAGTTTGGGCTGAGCGTCATCGATGCGCAGCGCCAGGTTGTGCGCGGCAAAGCCACCAAATACCACTGAATGCACGGCGCCGATACGCGCGCAGGCCAACATCGCGAACACGGCCTCGGCCATGTTCGGCATGTAGATGACCACGCGGTCACCGCGACCGACATCGAGCTTGAGCAGCACTGCGGCAAAGGCATTCACTTCACGATACAGATCGCGGTAAGTCAGTTCGCGGGTGACGTTGGTTTCTGTGGATACAGCCACCAGCGCCAGCTGCTCGCCGCGCTCGGCCAGATGCCGGTCCACCGCGTTGTAGCAGAGGTTGGTTTCGCCGCCGACAAACCAGCGCCGGAATGGTGGATTGGAGTAATCCAGGATCTGCTGCGGTGGGCGGTGCCAGTGGATCGCCTTGGCTTCTTCAGCCCAGAAAGCTTCGGGTTCTTCAATGGAACGGCGGTAGATCTGCTCGTACTGCACGACACCCTCCGGCAACTCCCTGACTGTGTGCCGAGCATAGTCCGGAGGATGGCTCGGACTCCCTGCGACGATGGTCTTATGACCAAAGGCTCGGCAGCGGGAAATTGAGGACTGAGGGCTGGAGTTGGGGGCAAGCCTTTGACCCTAGAAAGGACACTCCGAAACAAATTCCAACATCTCCCCGCTCAGCGGATGCACAAACCCCAAGCGCCGCGCATGCAGGCAAACCCGCGATGCAGGCTGCGCGTCATACATCACATCGCCCACGATCGGATGGCCGATACTCGCCAGGTGCAGCCGCAGCTGATGGCTGCGCCCGGTCACCGGCTCCAGCTCGACCCGCGTTGTCTGCGCAGCGGCATCACGCGCCAGCACCCGCCAACGCGTCAGCGACGGCTTGCCCAGTTCAAAGCTCACCATCTGCTTTGGCCGGTTTGGCCAATCGCAGATCAGCGGCAGATCAATCTCGCCGGATTCACCCTCGACCATCCCTTGTACCAACGCTTCATAGCGCTTGCTGACCTGACGCTGTTCAAATTGCCTGGACAGGGCAACCTGCATCGCCTTGCCGCGCGCATACAGCATCAGCCCCGAGGTCACCTGATCCAGTCGATGCACGGTCAGCGCATCCGGATACTCCCGCTGCAAGCGCGAGACGACGCAGTCCTGGTTCTCCGGCAAGCGCCCGGGCACGGACAGCACCCCGGCCGGCTTCTCCACGACCAGCAACGCCTCGTCGATGTAGTGCAACGCAATCTTGTCAGTCATATCCAAGAGCTAAATGTAGTGCCGAGCCATGCTCGGCAGAGGCCTTACCAGGCATGTGTCAGAAACATCGCCGAATCGCGAGCCATGGCCGCATCAGCCCGCAAAAAGCTTACCCCTCCCCACCCCTCCCCTTCGCTGCGCGAAAGGGAGGGAGCGTAGTGCCGAGCCATGCTCGGCAGGGGCTTCACCAGCAATGCCCATGTAGTGCCGAGCCATGCTCGGCAGAGGCTTTACCGGCAATC
>NZ_JBRREH010000094.1:0-18530 GCF_056760175.1 Stenotrophomonas sp. STEN021
CCCGGTGTGCGCGCCCGGGCGCGGGCGGCGGTTTGTTGTTGGTTGACTGGGCCGGGGCTATGCCCGCTCCCACAATCAACACAACAACTTCAGATCACGCGCCGAAATGCCCCAAGGGCGCACCTGCCAACAAATGCAGGTGGATGTGGAAAACGGTCTGCCCGGCATCTTCGCGGCAGTTCATCACGATGCGGTAGCCGTTCTCGGCAAAGCCTTGCTGGCGGGCATACGCCGCAGCCGCCAAAGCCAGCTTGCCGATCAGATGCGCCTGCGTCGGCTGCAGGTCATCCAGGGTCGGGATGACTTCGTTCTTCGGGATGAAAAGCACATGCACCGGCGCCTGCGGGGCGATGTCCTTGAAGCCCAGCACGTCCTCGTCTTCGTAAACGATGGCGGCGGGAATTTCGCGGCGGATGATCTTGCCGAAAATGGTGTCGGTCATGTGGGGCCTCGCTGCAGTAAACGACCTACAGCTTACAGCCCCGGCGCGGCTTATTCGCCGACTTCGCTGCGGCTGCCGAAGGCGTGCGACAAGGTGCCGCGATCCACGTATTCCAACTCGCCACCCAAGGGCAGCCCCTGCGCCAGGCGGCTGGGGCGGACCTTGTTGCGACGTGCCAGTTGCGCCAGGT
Organism: Stenotrophomonas sp. STEN021; assembly: GCF_056760175.1. Lineage (NCBI taxonomy): Bacteria > Pseudomonadati > Pseudomonadota > Gammaproteobacteria > Lysobacterales > Lysobacteraceae > Stenotrophomonas > Stenotrophomonas sp. STEN021. The sequence continues at coordinate 633 of NZ_JBRREH010000094.1, forward strand.
AATGCGCGGTGGCCTCGCCTTCGACGGTGGAGTTGGTGGCGATGATCAACTCGGTGACTTCGCCTTGCGCCAAACGTGTTTCCAGCTGATCCAAGCCCAGCTCACGCGGGCCGATGCCATCCAGCGGTGACAAACGCCCCTGCAGCACGTAGTACACACCGCGGTAGCTGGTGGCGTGCTCGATTGCCAGCCGATCGGCCGGTGATTCGATCACGCACAGCATCTGTCGCTCGCGGCTGCTGCTGGCGCAGACCGGGCACAGCTCGGTTTCGCTGAAGTCGCGGCATTGCTTGCAGTGGCCGATCTTCTCGATGGCCTCGGCCAGCACTTCCGACAAGCGCTGGCCACCGTCACGGGCGCGCTCCAGCACGTGATAGGCCATGCGCTGGGCCGTCTTCTGGCCAACGCCGGGCAGCACCCGGAAGGCTTCGATCAGTTGTTCCAGCAGCGGCAGGCTCATCGCAACGGTCTCATCACAGCAGCGTATCGCTAAAACAAGCGCGCGAAGCACGGAGGCTTCGCGGCGCGGGGACGTGCATGCGCCGGTCCAGCCGGCGCGGGGCCACATCAGAACGGCAGCTTCATGCCCGGCGGCAGCTTCATGCCGGCGGTGGCCGAGCCCATGCGGCTCTGCGATTCGGCGTCGATCTTGTTGGCGGCGTCGTTGAACGCGGCTGCAATCAGGTCTTCAGCCATTTCCGGATCGCTCAGCACCGACGGATCGATGCGCACCTTGCGGCACTCCTTGGTGCCACTCAGGGTCACGCTGACCATGCCGCCGCCGGCGCTGCCGGTGACTTCCAACTTGGCGATTTCTTCCTGGGCCTTCTGCAGGTTTTCCTGCATTTTCTGGGCCTGCTGCATCATTTGGGCGATATTGCCGCGCATGGTTCGTTACTCTTTGAAAGGACGGATGGAATCGGCCACGACCCGTGCACCCTGCTGTAGCAGCTGCTGCACCTGGGGGTCGGCCATGAACACGGCTTCGGCCGCGGATTGCTGTTCACCGCGCTGACGATCTGCGCGCTGGTGCAAGGTTTCAGCCTGAGCGTTGCCGGTCTCAATGAGGATCTTGGGCGTGCTACCCAAGGCCTGTGACAGCGCCTGCGCCAGGGCATTCAAGGCGCGCTCAGACTGCAGGTATTCAAAACCCGGCAACAAGGCCAACCGCAGCACACCGTGCTGGAAGCTGACGAAGGCGGCGTTGGCGGCCAGCTCGCGTGACGGACCACTCAGGCCGCTGTCGTCGATCAGGTCCAGCCATTGTTCTGCGTCGTTCAAGCTGCGCCCGCCCTGCGACGGTGCCGGTGCAACTGGTTCAGCGGCTGCCGCTGGTTCGATGGCGATGCCGGTCGGACGCACCGGCTCGGCCTGCTGAACCGACTGCGGTGCAGCGACGGGCGCCGGCTTCGGCGCCTCAACCGGTGTTGCAACCGCCATTTCAATGGCTTCGGGAGCTTCCGGCATGGCCATTTCGGCCGCCATCGCCTCGTCACGCGCATTCGCTTCCGCTGCCTCAACCGCCCATGGCGGCAGATCTTCGTCGGCGACTGCGGGCTTGGCAGCTTGCACCGGGGCCGGAGCTGCTACCGGGGCTTGCACGGGCTCAGGCGCGGGCGCTGCGGGTTCCGGCGCAGGCGCGGCTTGCTGCGGCATGACTGCTGCCGGTTCGGGCACAGGCTCGGGCCTGGATTCCGGCGCCGGCGCGACTGCAGCTGGTGCAGCTGGTGCAGCCTGCGCTGCAACCGGCTTGGCGGTCTGCGCCGACGCTGCGGCAACGGCTGGTGCGGCTTGCGTATTGCCACCCACGCCTGCGCCAGTTCCGGATGCAGTGCCTTCCGGCGTCGCCGGTACTGCGCCTGCCGGGCGGAACGCCAGCATGCGCAGCACAGTCATTTCAAAGCCGGCACGCGGGCTGGGAGCCAAGTGCAGGTCGCGACGGCCACCGAGGGCCATCTGGTACCAGAGCTGCACCACTTCCGGGCGCAGGCGCTGGGCAAAAGTCACCGCGTCGACGCCTTCGCCCGGCACCGATGTGCCCGGCACCAGCTGCTGCACCTGGATGCGATGCAGGCCTTCGGCCAGGGCGTCCAGCACCCCGCTCCAGTCCGGCGAGAACTCGGCCAGCCCGGCAACCACCTGCAGCAGGCGCGCGCCTTCGCCATCGGCCAGGGCATCGAGCATGGCACTGACCTGGGTGCGATCGACCGTGCCCAGCATGGTACGCACCACGTCGTCGCGCAGCGCGCCGCCGGCATAGGCAATGGACTGGTCCAGCAGCGACAAGCCATCACGCAGCGAGCCATCGGCCGCGCGCGCCAGCTGCACCAACGCACTGTCGTCGAACTCGATCTGCTCGGCGGTCATGATCCGCGACATCTGGCCGTGGATCTGCTCCTCGTCCAGACGCTTGAGGTTGAACTGCAGGCAGCGGCTGAGCACGGTGACCGGCAGCTTCTGCGGATCGGTGGTGGCCAGCAGGAACTTCACGTGCTCCGGCGGCTCTTCCAGCGTCTTCAGCAGCGCGTTGAACGCCGCCTTGGAGAGCATGTGCACTTCGTCGATCAGGTAGACCTTGTACTGCCCACGCGAGGGCATGTACTGGGCATTCTCGATCACCTCGCGCACGTCATCCACGCCGGTATTGGACGCGGCATCGATTTCCAGCAGGTCGATGTAGCGGCCGGCATCGATGTCCAGGCAGGCCCGGCACTGACCACAAGGGTCGGCACTGGTGCCGTTCTCGCAGTTCAGCGACTTGGCGAAGATGCGGGCAATGGTGGTCTTGCCGACACCCCGGGTGCCGGTGAACAGAAAGGCGTGGTGGACGCGGCCACTGTCGAGCGCATTGCTGAGCGCGCGGACCACGTGTTCCTGGCCCACCAACTCGGCAAAACGCTTCGGACGCCACTTGCGGGCAAGGACGAGATAGGACATCAGGCAACCGTCTTCATCTGAAGCCCCATTGTGCCACGCCCGGCCCATCCGCCAGCACCCCGTTCCGGGGGTGCTTGTGAACAGCCGCCAGTCCCTATAGAATCCACGCCCCTGCCGAGGCATTAGCGCGGCAGGATCCGGAGAGGTGTCCGAGTGGTTGAAGGAGCACGCCTGGAAAGTGTGTAAGCGTCTAAACCGCGCTTCGGGGGTTCGAATCCCCCTCTCTCCGCCAGATTAAGCAAAACCCCCTGAGCAATCAGGGGGTTTTTGCGTTTAGATTAATCACCAACACGGTGGTTAGTTGATCCTCACGCCATCAGGTACGTCGTACATGATTTGAGTGATCTCACTAACCAACCGCTGATCGAGCAGAAGCTTCATGATGACAGCGGCTGTAGCCTCAGTTGGGATGATCAGACCTTGCGCATCAAACTGAACTCCCCAAGGATACTTTGCACAGACCGTACGTAACGCCCCAAGGTAGCTTGGATCGGCATAGAGCTTCTTGTCCTGAATAACTGCCATTCGTCGCAAATGCATCCCATTCTGGCCGACGTGATCGATCATCGGAGCCATATCGGTAAACAACGCCACAAACTCAGGCTCGTCACGGAGTTCGCCAAACGCTTCGACGTAGCCAGCTCGATACTTCATCATCGACTCAAAGCCACGCTTATTAGCAACCAACAGTGCGTCGTCCAAAGCGAACAGATCGAAACCAGGCTCAATGGTAAAATCAACACCCTCAACTGCAGTCAACTCCCCATCCCTAAAAATAGTGTTGACTACACCCTTCTTTTTGTAAGTCGGCTTCCATGTCGTGGGAGACCTACGCAAGGCGTAAAGCGTCCGATCTCCGTTTACAAATTTGACGAGATAACCAGCGGCATTCCTTAGCTTAGCCAAGTCACCGACGGCGTATTCAACCTCTGGCCGGTCAACCAAACCTTTTAGCAACCCAAAATCGGTCTCTTGCGCAGCGACAGAAAGGCATCCATTCTCAGTGGATTGCGCGAGGTGTCCATAAGGGATCCACTCCGTAATCCTCTCCTGTTCTGAACGAGCAAAACCTCGCAAAGCATTCTCTAGTGAGACGTCTGTTCGAACATAAGCTGCGGTAAAACGCTCGACCTTGGTACTCGCCCTGAAAACCCAGAGGTGAACCTCTGCTCCATCTAAGTCAAAATCTTGAAACGCCTGAAGTGCCTGATCGGTCATGGATCCCCCATTAGATAAACGTCCTGAATTTCTTCGGCATTCTGAATACTGGGCACTAGCCGGCCTCTTTTCAAGACTCTCACAACCCTGATCGCCCCTTCTTGGCCCAGCGCCATCCTGACCTCATAGAGCTTCCACCCAAGAACCATCAAAAGCGGATTCATCAGCACTTGACCGGACCGAAATGTAATGACGAAAAGCCCCACTAAAAAAACAAAAAATCCGGCCAACTTTTGCGGTTCACCATAGCTAATCCCCATGAATGAAACCACGTAAGGAAACACATAGTTGATCAGATCATTGGGAATAGACTTTACTTCTTGCACGTGCACGCGATGCTTCATGCGAACCGATTTTAGAGTGAACATCGCGAAAAAGAGAGCCAACAGAGTTACGACTACACCACCCACTGCCAGCCATGGGTGGTCAAATATCTGAAATTCGCAATCGAACTTCTTGCCCCAGCCACAGACTGGCGCCCCCCAAAGGTGAGGTGAAATATCCTGCACCATCAGGATGACTGCCAAGGGGAGATAAGACCCCAAGAACAAAACAACTGCGGACCACATTCGAAATTGCATTTCTCCCCCCAACCGATCCTGACGTTCATCATAGCTTCGCAGACGGACATCGCAGGGAATGAGAATCGCTGGATGCCTTTGAGCACTCGCACAATTCTGCTTAAAGAGCTCCAAAGCCGCATACTAGCCTCTATATCTCTTAGACCGATCCAAAAGGTGCGGGATGAAGCAACTGGGCGCGACTCTGTTGGTATTTGCAGCAACCGTAGCAACCGTCACTCTGGTGCCACCTTCAGCGCTGGCAGCCTCACCCGCCACCAACGAAGCCGCCTACGCCGCCGTGAACCCTTTCATCGGCACCGGCGGCGAGGGTCATACCTATCCGGGTGCGACCGTCCCTTACGGCATGGTCCAGCTGTCGCCCGATACCCGCATCCAGTCGCGCAAGAATGGCTATGGCTGGGCGGCGGGCTATCGCTATGACGACAGCACCATTGTCGGTTTCTCGCATACGCACTTCTCCGGTACCGGCCATTCCGATCTGGGTGATCTGCTGTTGATGCCGACTACCGGTGAGTTGAAGCTGGAGCGCGGCAATCCAGACCAGCCCTTGAGTGGCTATACCTCGCGCTTCAACCATGCCAGCGAGACCGCGCAGCCGGGTTATTACGCGGTGACGCTGGACGACTACAAGGTGCGCGCCGAACTCACCGCCAGCGCGCGCGTTGGCATGCACCGCTACAGCTTCCCTGCCGGCAAGCCAGCGCATGTGGTGCTGGACCTGCGTACCAGCATGTATGACTACCCAGGCAAGATCCTGTGGTCGCGGGTGCGGGTGCGGGCCGATGGCACGGTTACCGGCTTCCGCGAGACGCGCGGCTGGGCGCCGGGCCGGCAGTTGTATTTCGCGATGCGTTTCTCGCAGCCGCTCAGTGGCCATCAGTTGCACGACACCGAACAGGATGTCGTCTACAAGGGCTTCCCGCCGCCGGGCGAGAAAGACCCGACGCAGCGCGCGCAGATCGAAGGCCGGCAGCTGGTTGCTGCCTTTGATGTGGTGCCGGAGGCCGGCAAGCCCTTACTGGTGAAGGTGGCGATCTCGCCGGTCAGCGAGGAAGGCGCGATCGCCAACCTCGATGCGGAAGCGCCGGGTTGGGATTTCGATGGCATGCGCACTGCCGCCAAGCAGCAATGGAGCGAGGCACTGGGCGCGGTCGAAGCGCAGGGCAGCGTGGGCGAGCGCACCCGCTTCTACACCGCGCTGTATCACACCCTGCTTGGGCCGACCTTGTTCATGGACAGCGATGGTCGTTATCGCGGGCCGGACAACGCAGTGCATCAGGCCAAGGGTTGGACGAACTATTCGACGTTCTCGCTGTGGGATACGTATCGCGCCCTGCACCCCTTGGCCACGTTGGTGCAGCCACCACAGCGCACCAATGATTTCGTCAACTCGCTGCTGGCCTCACGCCGCGAAAGTCCTTACGGCGTGTTGCCGGTGTGGTCGTTCCACGGCCTGGAGACCTGGTGCATGATCGGCTACCACGCGGTGCCGGTGATCGCCGATGCCTATATGAAGGGCATCCGTGGCTACGACACCGAGGAAGCGCTGCAGGCGATGGTCGCCAGCGCCAACTACGGTCCGTATGACGGCATCGCGCAGTACCGCGAGCTCGGCTATGTGCCGATCGATGAGGAAGGCGAAGCAGCCAGCAAGACGCTGGAATATGCCTATGACGACTGGACCATCGCGCAGGTGGCCAAGGACATGGGCAAGACCGAAGTGGCGAGCGAGTTCAACAAGCGTGCTGCCAACTGGAAGCATGCGTTCGACCCGGGCACCGGCTTCATGCGGGCGCGCAAGCGCGATGGCAGTTTCCGCGAGCCGTTCGATCCCAGCGCCAGCGGTTACGGCACGGATTTCACCGAAGGCAATGCCTGGCAGTACTCGTGGTACGTGCCGCAGGATGTCGCCGGCTTGGCGGCTGCGCATGGTGGCAGCGACAAGCTGCTGCAGCGTCTGGACGATGTATTTGAAGCCAAGGTTGATCCGTCTATCTTCGCGCACATGGAAGACATCACCGGACTGATTGGCTGGTACGCGCATGGCAATGAGCCTAGTCACCATGTTGCCTATCTGTATGCACATGCCGGGCAGCCGTGGCGGACGCAGGCGCGCTTGAAGCAGATCATGGACACGCAATACGCCGCGCGCCCGGACGGCTTGGCGGGTAACGATGATCTTGGGCAGATGTCGGCCTGGTATGTGTTTACTGCGCTGGGTTTCTATCCGGTTACGCCGGGCAGCAACCAGTACATCATCGGCCGGCCGTTCCTGCCGCAGGCGACCTTGAATCTGCCGGATGGGAAACGTTTCAGCATCGTTGCTACTGGACTGGATGCTGCGCATACCTATGTTGGCTCGGTGAGCCTCAACGGCAAGCCGCTGGATCGAGCGTATGTAACGCACCAGGAGATTGTTGCTGGTGGGGAGCTGCGGTTCACGATGCAGGCTGAGCCGAATAAGTCCTGGGCTGGCGATGCTGCGAAGCTGCCTTATTCGATGTCGCATTGATTGGTTTTTTGTGCTGCTTGGTATGCGTTGTTTGGCGGTTGAAAGCACGCTTCGCGCTCCCCTCTCCCCAACCCCCGCTCCGCGCCCCGGCCCTTGCGCTAGCGCAAGGTCGTTCCAGGGGCCCCGCACCGTTGGTTCGTGGCCCCTTCCACCCCGCAAGGGGAGAGGGGCTAAGGCCAGAGCCAGAGCCCGAGCCCGAGCAAAAACAAAAGCCAAGGCAGCCCCCTGCTCTCCCTCCAACGTCCAGAGAAAGAGCGGACTGAAGCTGCTAGATTGCAGCATATGCCGATCCGCCCCTACCAACCCGCTGATACCGCTGCCTGCCTGTCGCTGTTCGACAGCAATGTGCCCAAGTACTTCACATTGGCCGAACGCACCGACTTCGAGCAGTTTCTACAGCGAAATGCGCAAAGTTGCGACTATCAGCTGATCGAGCACGATGACCGGGTTGTCGCCTGCGGCGGCTTGGCGATACGCGACGATGGCGTCGCCGTCTTCTGCTGGGGCATGGTCGAACGCAGCCTGCATCGGCAGGGGTTTGGCAGGCAGTTGAGTCTTGCCCGTTTACAGCAAGCCAGACAGAGCCCGAACGCGAAGCGCGTGGAGCTCAACACCAGCCAGCACACGCAGGACTTCTACGCGCAGCTCGGTTTCAGCGTGATCCGGGTCGTGGCCGACGGCCACGGCCCGGGCTTGGATGCGGTCGAGATGATGCTGGTGCTGCGCGAGGACTGAAGCAGCTATCAGCTGCTGGACAGCTTCATCAGCACCAGACCGCTGACGATCAGCACCGCCGCGCCAATACGCATCACGCTGACCTGCTCGCCGAGGAAGATGACACCGATGATGAACGCACCTACCGCGCCGATGCCGGTCCAGATCGTATAGGCGGTGCCCAGCGGCAAGGTCCGCATGGCCAAGGCCAGCAACCAGAAGCTGGCGATCATGCCGATGATGGTGACGATGCTGGGAACCAGCCTGGTGAAACCGTGGGATTGCTTCATTGCCAGCGCCCAGACGATTTCCAGCACACCAGCGATCACGAGATAGATCCAGGCCATACAGCCTCCTTGAAAAGCCAGGCCGTCCTGGGTGAAGTCCCGTGCTGGGCGGAGGTCGTCCTCCGATGAGCGGGCATTCTATCCAAGCCGGGCCTTGCGGGCCGCCAAGCGGCGGTGACGGGTTACACGGGGTTCAAACCGGAACGCTGGTCGGCCGGTGCATGCATACGTTACAATCGCCGCACACGATCAGGACCTGCTCCAGTTTGTGTCCGGTCCATGAAGCATCGGCGGCTGATGATCGCATCGCCCCAGCCTCTCGTATCGTGAATGGCCGCGCTCAGCGCGGCCAAACCGTCTCTATGGTGGCCCCGTCGGCCCCTCGCGACGCTAGGTCGAAAATCCCGCCAGGGCCGGAAGGCAGCAACGGTATCGATCGACGCGGGCGCCGAGGTCAGCCGGCGGGGTCGCCACCTTTTTGGGCCCTTGAAAAGACTCCGCTGCTTCAGCGGCGACGTTGTTTGTGCGCGTTGCAGCCCGGGTAAGCGCAGCGCACCCGGGGCTTTGGGCCAGTCAGGATTTCTGCCGGGCGATCGACTGATTGCCGGCCTCGAATTGGCGTTTTTGTTGCGAGCTACCCGGCATGCCTCCAGGGTGCGCTGCGCTTACCCGGGCTGGGTTGCTGCGGAGGGTTTGGATGGGGCTGATCTGGACTGGCTCCGGCCCTCACCCCAACCCCTCTCCCGCAAGCGCGAGAGGGGCTTGGTGATCATTGCCTGGAGTTCCTGGGGCTCTACGTGCACCCACAGTCCCGAAGCCATGCCTCGCGGCTCACCCCTCAAACGGCTCCGCACGCGGCGCCGTCGGCTCGGCCAAGGCCACACACTCACCCGGCATCGCCACGCGGTGGCCGCGCGCGCGCAGCGCTTCGCCGTCGGCGGCGCTCGCGTAGTGATAGAGCATCATCCGCGCCTGGGTGGCGGCGTCGTATTCGCGCTCCAGGTCGTCCACGCCGGTGTGCGACGGGTTGCCGTGCAGCCCGCAGTCGTGGGCGATCAGTTCGTTGTCGCCGGCAAAGCGCGCCAGCATCTCCGGGATCGGGCGGGTATCGCCGCTCCACACCACTGCACCCTGCAGGCGCAGGCCGTAGGCGGTTTCCGGCCAATGGTGGCGCACCGGGAACACTTCCAGGCGCACGCCCTCATGCCAGAACGCATCGCCGACCACGATCAGCTGGAAGGCATCCCAGAAGTTGGCGCCGCCCTCGGCCAGCACGTTCGGGTAGTCACCTACCCGCTTGTGCAATAGCGGCACCAGCGGCGCCGGCACGTATAGCCGGAGCTTGCCGCGCCGTTGCGGGTTGAAGAAGGCATCGACAAATAGCCGCTCGAAGCCGGCCACATGGTCCAGATGGATGTGGGTGACGAACACCGTATCCGGCATGGCGCGGTAGTGGTTGCGGTAGGCGGTCAGGCCTTCGCCGCCGCAATCGATGGTCAGCCACGGCAGGCCGCCATGCTCGATCACCGACATCGGCGACCCCAGCTCCACCGCCGACGCATTGCCGACTCCCAGAAAACGCAACGCCCAACTCATTACACGCCCCGGTTCCAGGCCAGATCATAGGCGCGACGCAGCCGCGCATAGTCCTGCTCCACGTCCTCGCGGCTGCGCGCACCGCGCAGCTTCAGCAGGGAGCGCAGCAGGCGCTTGAGGTTGCGCTCGCGCCAGCGGGTCGCCGGAATGCGCAGCACGCCTCGGTCAAAATCAATCAGCCAACCACGGCCGGCATCGTCAAACAGGATGTTGTGGGCATTCAGATCGGCGTGGTCCAGACCCGCACGGTGGAAGCGCGCGATCATCCGCCCGGCCTCTTCCCATGGCGCACCGCGGCCGGTGACCTGCGCGTGGTCAGCCAGCGAACGCACATCTTCCAAGCGCTCCATCAGCAGTGCCGCCTTGTAGCGCAGGCCTTCGCGCATGTAGAACGCCGCGTAGGGGCGCGGCACCGGCAGCTTCTGCGCGACCAGCTCGCGCATCAGCCGGAATTCGGCAAAACTGCGCGTGCGGTTGGCGCCACGCCACAGATAGCTGCTATGGCTGATTTTGGCGGCGACACCGCCGCGCAGGTACTGGCGAAGCACGCTGCGACCGAACGGCGCATCGATGAACCATGCCCCGCCACGCCCGCCATCGCCCACCGGTTGGGCCTTGCTGCCCCACTGCGCAGGCGCGAACAAGCCGGGATCGGCTTGCCGCAGGCGTTCGCGGTCGAACAGAATGGCGCCATAGCCGCGACCATCGCGGCAGGGCGTCAGCGCTTCAGTGGCGTCAAATGCGACCATCTTTAAGAGTCTAACAACACATGCCTGCATCGTCGTCCCCGTTGTGTCTTTTACGCCTGTCGGCACTGGGTGACGTAACCCATGTGGTGCCGCTGGTACGCACACTGCAGCGGGGATTTCCGGGCACGCCACTGCATTGGGTGATCGACAAGGCAGGTCACAAGCTGCTCGATGGCCTGCCCGGGGTCAGCTTCCACGTTTACGACAAGAACAGCGGATTGGCAGGAATGCGTGCGCTGCGGCGCGAGCTTCCGGCGGGCCGCTTCGATGCACTGCTGCAGATGCAGGTAGCCGCGCGCGCCAATCTGCTGTCGGCGTTCATCCCTGCCAAGCGCCGCATCGGCTACGACAAGTCACGCTCCAAGGACCTGCACGGGCTTTTCATCAACGAACGCATCCCCGACCGCCCCGGCATCCACGTGCTCGACGCCATCGGCAGCTTCTGCGAGCCGCTGGGGCTGAAGCAGACCGAGGTCAGCTGGGACCTGGCCACGCCACCGGAGGCGCACGAGTGGGCGCATGCGCAGTGGGACGAGGATGGCCGGCCGGTACTGATGATCTCGCCCTGCTCCAGCCACCAGCGTCGCAACTGGTACGCCGAGCGCCATGCCGCCCTGGCCGACCACGCCGCCAGCCAGGGTTGGCGGGTGGTGCTGTGCGGCGGGCGCAGCGAACTGGAGCGCAGCACCAGCGATGCCATCCTCGCCGCGATGAAGCACCCGGCGCTGGACCTGGTCGGCAAGGACACGCTCAAACAGCTGCCGGCACTGCTGGCCCGCGCCTCGCTGCTGGTTACCCCGGATTCGGGTCCGATGCATATCGCCAACGCGGTCGGCACCAAGGTGTTGGGCCTGCATGCGGCCAGCAACCCGGCGCGCAGCGGCCCCTATTCCGACCGCCGCTACTGCGTGGACCGCTATGACGATGCCGCCCGCCGCTATCTGCACAAGCCGGCCAGCGAGCTGAAATGGGGCACCAAGATCGAGTTCGACGATGTGATGTCGCTGATCACCGTGGAAGATGCGATTGCTGCGTTTGAGCGTTATCGCGCGGATCATCAACGCTGACCAGCTGCAGGAGCCGCTTCTTGTAGGAGCGGCATAAGCCGCGAAGCTGGCCATGCTGCAGCGCCGGGCATTTCAGCCATCTGCTGATCCACGAGCTTCGCGGCTTAACGCCGCTCCCACAAGGCGGATCCAGGCTTCCTTTTTGTGGAAGCGGCGTCAGCTGCGAAGCTGGCCTCGCCGACGCGCCAGTAATTTCCGCGATCTGGTGACCTATGAGCTTCGCGGCTCACGCCGCTCCTACAAACAGATTCAGCCCGCCCGGTAGTCCTGGTAGGACTTCTCTTCCACGTAGCTGGAACCCAGCGCCAGGTTGATGGCCTTCTTGATGCGCGCGCGCTCATCGTTCTGGATGTAGACGCTGCGGGCCAGCTGCACGAACGCATCGTCGAAGGCCTGCGCCTTCTCTTTCAGGCGGATGTCGTCTTCGATATCCCACAGGCGCTCATTGACCGCCTTCAGCTCGGTACGCAGCGCCGCGATGTCCTGTGCGGCGGCTGGATGCGCTGCCCAGGTGCTGTCCAACGCGTTCAACTCATTGCGCACATTGGCCAGCTTCGCGGCATCGCTCATGCGCTCGGATTTGATCTGCAGAATGGAGATCTTGTCCAACAACTCACCGAAGGACACGGGGACGAGGATTTCTGACATGGGGCTTACCGGTTGGATCAGGCGCACAGTGTAGCCGCTGCTGCCGGGTATTCAGCCGCAGAGCCAAGGTGCATAAGGAGCAAAAAGAAAAAGCCACCCGAAGGTGGCTTTTCCAAGTATCTGGCGGAGAGGGGGTCTGCCTAATGCTCGTCCAGCCCGGTCCAAGGCAATCCAGAAAATTCATATTTAATGCATTAATTTCAATACCTTACACAAACCCTTACTCCAAACATGTCCAGTACTGTCCATCAACAGCTCCCTCCAAATGGCATACTGGATGGCATACCGGAAACACCAAAGAACTCATGTCACTTCTCACCGATGTCAAAGCACGAAGCATCCTTCCCGGAAGTCGCGCAGTACCTCATGGAGCCGTCACTGGCCTGAGCCTCCTCCCCTCATCGACCCTGAAGGGCCAAGGAAAATGGGTATTTCGATACGTCAGCCCCTCGACTGGGAAACGTAGGAACGCTGGGTTAGGCGGCTATCCACAAGTCACTATTGCCGCAGCAGGGAAGCTGGCTCGAGAGATGCGAGACCTGATCGCGACGGGACAGGACCCCTTAACAGTGAAAGCCCTGGAAGCCACCAAGCTCCAGATACCGACCTTTAAGGAGGCTGCGACACAGGTCCACACCGAGATGAGGCCTGGCTGGCGGAATGACAAACATGCCCAGCAGTGGATCAACACACTGGTCGAGTATGTCTTCCCAAAAATTGGGAGCCTGCCGATCGACCAGCTACAGCCTCGGCACATCGCCGAAGTCCCACGCCCCATCTGGCTTGAAAAGGCCGAAACTGCCTCACGCGTTAAACAGCGTATTCATGCCGTAATGGCTTGGGGCTGGGCGCACGGTTTCAACCAAGCTAACCCCGTGGATGTGGTCAACCACTTGCTCCCTCAGCAACCCAGCAAGACGATCCGCCAAGAACACCAGCCCGCAATGCCTTGGCAGGACGTCCCCACATTTGTCGGAGCGGAGTTGGCAACCGCGGGTGAATTCGACGTGACCCGCCGCGCGTTGCTTTTTCTGATCCTGACGGGCGCCCGCTCCGGCGAGGTCCGAGCCATGACTTGGAGTGAGGTGAATCTACGTAACGGGCTATGGATAGTTCCAGCAGACCGAATGAAGGCTAGACAAGTTCACAGAGTTCCACTCTCCAAGCAGGCAGTGGCCTTGCTCCAACAGCAAGTCGGCCATGACGACGAACTCGTATTCCCATCCATTCAAGCCCGAAAGGTACTGTCAGATATGACTCTGACTGCCCTATTACGTAGACTCTCGGCCCCCAGCGATTCAGAGGGCCGAGTAGCCACAGCACATGGATTCCGCTCTAGCTTTCGCGACTGGTGCAGCGAAAAAGGATATGCCAGGGACTTGGCTGAGCGCGCTCTAGCTCACACCGTTAAAAATCAGGTTGAGGCGGCATATCATCGAACCGACTTACTGGATCAGCGACGACCGATGATGCAAGCGTGGGCTGACTACATTCAGCCAGAGCAATAAAGCTGAAAGACTGGCCAAGGCTTTCACGAATTGCAGCTAAAACTCTATTGGGGAATGTCCGCCATTGAGATTCTGTGCGATTCACCACGTAGCAGTTATATGTAGACGGGGCGAAAATCCGCTTGGGCGCGATTAGCGCCCACAGCTAAGAGTGCCGGTACATCAAAGAATCCGGACAATCCGAGCTGCGCCGTCTCACACGCAAGGGACAGCTCGCGACATGGTTTTGGGAACGGCCCAAAGCGGCTGCGAGCGAGAGCTAGGCTCCGCCGGAATAACCTCGGGAGGCGGCCATGTCTGCAAAGGCAAAGTCATCAGCAAGACCCAGCGAGCTTATAACCTCATCGATTCTCTACGAGGTGAGTTCAGCATCCAGATGACGTGCCGTCTGCTCGGGGTTGCTCGAGCAGACGACAACTCATGACGGCAACATCTTTTTCCGATCAAGCTCAGGATGATGCGGTTGTTTCGGCTGATCCGCGCGTCGCTTCGCTAGCACGGCACCTACTTCACCCAGGGTGTTCCTTGGCCTGCGAAAGGTAGGAGAGACATGCATCAAGCACTCTGCTGCACGCTTGATGCGACAGAACAGGCTGCAGGCCTTGCACGGTCAGCGTGTCCGAACACCGCGCCCTGAACGCAGGAGCTTTCGACTCTCCCTCCGCAACCCAACTCCCCGACTTCGCCTGGAGCATCCCCGCAGGCGCATGCACGCAAGCAGCTCTGGGGCCTCCGACTAGGCATCCAAAGCTGAGAGGGATTCCATTTGAAATCTGGATTTCACGCGATATTCCAAATAGACTGAGGAGGCGTCTCATCAACAAGGAACGACCATGGAAGAAGTGAGTTATCCCAAAGCTGGACCGAGCATTGAAGCGAACGTAGGGGATGGGCACTGGCGAAAGGGGCCCTCGGATACGCTGCCGCCTCCGGACACTGTTGGACCCTATATGCGCAACCGCCCCCTGCCTGTGGATCAAGTGGAAGGCAGGAAAGCATGGATCATCGGAAGTGGAATCGCGGGTCTGGCCTCTGCCTTTTACTTGATCCGCGACGGGCGGATGAAGGGGCAGGACATAACCATCCTCGATGCCGTGGGCACTCCAGGCGGATCACTGGACGGCTCAGGGGACGCCGAAGATGGCTACCTGATCCGAGGCGGGCGCGAGATGAACTGGAACTACGATCACTTTTGGGATCTCTTCCAGGACATTCCCGCGCTGGAGTACCCGTCCCCTTACTCGGTCTTGGATGAGTATCGGGCGGTGAACGACAATGATCCTAATTGGTCCAAGTCCCGATTGATGCACAAGCAAGGCCAAATTCGGGATTTCAGCACCTTGGGGCTTTCTTCCGCCCACCAATGGGAATTGATCAAGCTTCTCCTGAAGCGCAAGGAGGACCTCGATGACATCACCATCGAACAGTACTTCAGCGATAGCTTTCTGGAGACCAACTTCTGGTACCTCTGGCGCTCGATGTTTGCGTTCCAGAACTGGCAAAGTCTGCTGGAAGTGAAGCTGTACATGCATCGCTTTTTGGATGCAATCGACGGCTTGACGGATATGTCAGCGCTCGTGTTCCCAAAATACAACCAGTACGACAGCTTCGTCGTCCCCCTGGTCAACTACCTCAAGGGCCAAGGCGTCAACGTACAATTCGGCACGCGCGTCTACGACCTGGACATGACGGACAACAACGGCGAGCGTACCGTGACCTCCATTCTTGCGAAGGTAGACGGGCGGGATCAGAAGATTGACATCGGCGCGAAGGACGTGGTTTTTGCCCTGACTGGATCGATGACGGAGGGTACAGCCTACGGCGATCTGGATACTGCTCCCGACCTCACTCGAGCCACCACGCCCCCTGGCGACTCAAGCGATTGGGCGTTGTGGCAGAACCTGGCCAAGAAGTCCCACGTCTTTGGTAAGCCTGAAAAGTTCTGCGGGCAACCCAGTCGCTCGATGTGGGAGTCTGCCACCCTGACGTGCAAGCCTTCGCCGTTGACCGAGCGCCTCAAAGATCTCTCAATCAATGACCCTTATTCGGGAAAAACGGTGACCGGTGGAATCATCACCTTTACCGACTCGAACTGGGTTCTCAGCTTCACCTGCAATCGTCAACCGCATTTCCCCACACAACCAGACGACGTACTGGTGCTTTGGGTCTATGCCTTGGTCATGGACAGCAAAGGCAACCATGTACTAAAACCAATGCCTGAGTGTACGGGCCGCGAAATTCTTGCTGAGCTTTGCTACCACCTCGGCATTGTGGATCAGGTGGATGAAGTGGCCAGACAGACCAAGGTTCGCCTTGCCCTGATGCCATTCATCACGGCTCAATTTATGCCACGAGCTGCTGGAGATCGACCGCGTGTTGTTCCAGCCGGGTGCACCAATCTCGCTCTGCTGGGCCAATTCGTGGAGACGTCTAATGACATCATCTTCACCATGGAGAGTTCCGTCAGGACTGCGCGGATTGGCGTGTACACGCTTCTGGGGCTACGAAAGCAGGTCGCCGATATCAGCCCCACGCAATACGACGTCCGAAATCTGATCAAGGGTGCTCGTGCCCTGAACAACAACGAGCCGTTCATGGGCGAGCGGCTGCTCCATCGACTGCTCGACAACACCTACTTCGCCCACATCCTCCCGCCGCTGCCAGCAGGAGACGGTGGATCCAGCGATCAAGCGGCAAGCTCGCGTATGAAGGCCAACCACACTGCGGCGACGGCACTTGGAGCGGTGTCTGATTGGATCCATCATGTTCGGGATAAACTGAAGCCGGGCGCCTGATAGCAAGCCGGGCCTAGCAAGGGGAGGCGGCCAGAGCCCCTCCCCTTTTTACTTTCCATATGAACGCCGATGCCATGCGCAAGACACGTGAACAGAACCAACTCGAGACCCGCGAAAAGCTGATGGCTGCCGCCGCAGAATTCATCGCCAAGGGAGGCATTGGGGCGCTGTCGCTGCGTGCAATTTGCGAGAAGGCCGGCTACTCCCAAGGGGCTTTCTACTCGAACTTCTCTAGCCGCGACGAACTGCTGTTAGCAGTAATGGCTGACCACATCCACGTAGAGATAAACGCCCTCTGCGAAATCATCCGATCGATGGCTCACGCCGGGCATGAGGCGCTGATATCTCGACTTGCCATCCACTTGAGCAACTTGGCCAGCCAAACGCACTGGTCGCTGCTTGCAATGGAGTTGCAGCTTCACGCCCATCGGGATTCGGCGTTTGCCCAGTCCTACACTTCGGCCAAGTTTGGCTACCACACAGCGTTCTCAGAACTCATTCGAAGCACTGTTGATTCACAACACCTGAGCACGCCCATTCCTGTGAATCAAGCCGCTGAAGGGCTCTACGCGCTCTGGTTTGGACTCATCCTCCAGCAGATGCCGACAGCCGCACCGCGAGAAGACACCTTTTTGGCATTCTTGCGAGTCGCTCTAGGAATAGCCAACTAAGGCGCCTACACAGTAGCGGTGGTTCATCGTCAACGGGCCACCAGGATGCGCGGGTGGGCGCGTCATGGAAGCGCGTTCGTTCGCCTTGCAGGATCTCGTTGCTTCTACTCGCAAGGTTCCCCTGCCTGGCCCGGGCGAGTTGCTTTTGCAGGTAAAGGCCGTCAGCCTGAATTTTCGGGACATTGCAGTATTGACCCAAAATTACTACCCGAATCTCAAACTTCCGTTCGTACCTGCGTCGGACGCAAGCACGGAAGTTGCAGCGATCGGCGCGGGGGTGACTGGCTGGGAGGTGGGCGACCGCGCGGTACCCATCTACACTCAAGGTTGGCATGATGGCCTTCCTAGCAGGGAGATGCGGGCCCAGAACACCTTGGGCGGACCTCTCGAAGGCGTTCTCCAAGACTACATCGTGGTCCCCGCACAAGACGTGGTCCGTCCGCCTGAGTTCCTTAGTCACGCTGAAGCTTCCACGCTTCCGATTGCAGCGCTGACTGCATGGGGTTCTACCCCGAAATCACGGACGGTTGTAAAAGGGCTGAGAACTTCTGGTCTTGCCTGGCGACCCTTCGTCGCATCCTCGGGTTGTGGAACCGCTCGATGTATTCGAAC
>NZ_JBRREH010000095.1:0-18246 GCF_056760175.1 Stenotrophomonas sp. STEN021
GGGGCCTTATCGGGGGTACCGCTGCCGAGCATGGCTCGGCACTACAGGTGGGCTCTACCGGTAAAGCCGCTGCCGAGCATGGCTCGGCACTACCGCCGCTCCCACAAGCTGCGCGAAGCAGCTCAATGCTCCAGATGCTCCGGCAGCACATGCCCGCAGCGATTGCAGTACTGCGCCTTGAACTCGTGGCCCTCATGCCCGCAGACCGGGCAGCCGCGGTTGTCGTGACGGCTTTCGCGCAGCATGTTGCCGGCCAGCTCGGCGGTGTAGATACCGGTCGGCACGGCCAGGATGCTGTAGCCGATCAGGATCAGTGCCGAGGTGATGAAACGCCCCAGGGTGGTATGCGGGACGATGTCGCCAAAACCCACCGTGGCCATCGTCACCACCGCCCAGTACATGCTGGTCGGGATATTGCTGAAGCCGTACTGCGGGCCTTCGATCACGTACATCAAGGCGCCGGCGATGATGGCGATGGTCACCACCATCGACAGGAACAACAGGATCTTGCGCCGGCTGCGCCACAGCGCCGCCATCAGCACGCCGCTTTCCTCGATGTAGCGGGTCAGCTTGAGGATGCGGAATACCCGCAGCAGGCGCAGCACACGCACCACCAGCAGGCTCTGGGTGCCGGGGATGAAGAAGGAGATATAGGACGGCAGGATCGCCAGCAGGTCGATGATGCCCCAGATGCTGAACGCATAGCGCAGTGGCCGCCGCACCACCAGCAGGCGCAGCACGTACTCGGCGGTGAACAGCAGGGTGAAACCCCATTCGACGATGTAGAAGCCAGTGGCCCAGGCCACGTGGATGCGCTGCACGCTGTCGAACATCACCACCAGCACGCTGGCCAAGATGGCCCAGACCAGCAGCAGGTCGAAGCGGCGCGAGGGCGGGGTGTCGGTGCGGTGGATGATGTCGAACCAGCGGCGGCGCCAACCGCTGTCGCTGGCCGGGTTCAGTTGGGGGGCAGAGAACAGTCGCATGTACCCATTGTGCCGCAGGCCCACGGAATGGAGGACAATGCACCGTTCACACCCACTGATCTGGAACGCCATGACCGCTGTCGTCGAGCCGCTGTTGTCCCTGTCCAATTACTACCTGCCGGTCTACCGCCCGCGCCAGCTGGTGCTGGAGCGTGGTCAGGGCGCCCGACTGTGGGATACGCAGGGTCGCGAGTTCATCGACCTGGCCGCCGGCATCGCGGTGTGCAGCCTGGGCCACAACAACCCGGACCTGAAGGCTGCCCTGTTCGAGCAGGCCGACAAGCTCTGGCACACCAGCAACATGTTCTACAGCGAGCCGCCGCTGCATCTGGCACAGGAGCTGGTGGACGCCTCGCGCTTCGCCAAGCGCGTGTTCCTGTGCAATTCCGGCGCCGAAGCCAATGAAGTGGCGATCAAGCTGGTTCGCAAGTGGGCCAGCGCCCAGGGCCGTGGCCCGGACAAGCGTTTCATCGTCACCTTCCGCGGCAGCTTCCATGGCCGCACCCTGGCCACGGTCACCGCTACCGCCCAGCCGAAGTACCAGGAAGGTTACGAGCCGCTGCCCGGTGGCTTCCGTTATGTCGATTTCAACGATGTCGCCCAGCTTGAACAAGCGATGGCCGGTGGCGACGTGGCCGCGGTGATGTTCGAGCCGGTGCAGGGCGAGGGCGGGGTGATGCCGGCCAGTGCCGAGTTCATGCGTCGCGCCCGCGAGCTGTGCGACCAGCACGATGCGTTGATGGTGCTGGATGAAATCCAGGTCGGCATGGGCCGTACCGGCGAGCTGTTCGCGCACTGGAACTGGGGTGTGACCCCGGACATCGTCACCCTGGCCAAGGCGCTGGGCGGCGGCTTCCCGATCGGCGCGATGCTGGCCGGCCCCAAGGTCGCCGACATCATGGGCGTTGGCGCACACGGCAGCACCTTCGGCGGCAACCCGCTGGCGGCGGCGGTTGCTCGCGTGGCGTTGCGCAAGCTGTCGTCCGACGAGATCAAGGCCAACGTCGTGCGCCAGTCGGCCGCACTGAAAGCCGGTCTGGAAGCCATCGGCGAAGAGTTCGGCGTGTTCGAGCAGGTGCGCGGCATGGGCCTGATGCTGGGCGCGGTGCTCAAGCCCGACTACGTGGCTGACATCGGCGTGCTGCTGGATCTGGCGGCTGAGAAGCAGGTGCTGATCCTGCAGGCTGGCACCAGCGTGCTGCGCTTCGTGCCGGCGCTGAACATCACCGAGGAAGAAGTGGCCGAAGGCCTGAAGCGTGTGCGCGAGGCTATTGCGGCTTATATGGACTCGCGCAGCTGAAGCAAGCTGTGTAGTGCTGGCGAGTACAGTGCTGCGGAAACTCGATGCCCCCGACCTGTCCCGCGTGTAGCGGTCACTCGGGGGCATCGTGTATCTGTGGTTTGAGTCAGTACAAAGGTCGGGACGCTGGCATTTACAGCAGCCACAGCCGCAATGGCAGCAACTGCCATGCAACCAGCAGTCCAACGCCGGGCAGGGTCGCCAACAAGCATGCTGTCAGCAGCCGCGTACCTCGGTCGGCGCGCCGCCATCCATGCAGCCCCACGGCCGTTCCTGCTACCAGCGCCAGCGGCAGCAGCAAGCTCGCGCTGGCCAGCGTGATGCTCGCCACAGTCCGGTCACCCAGCTCCAGTAGGGATTGCCGATAGAGCAAAGCGATTGGCAGCAGCCAGGCTGCACCAGCCAGGAAAGGCAGGAAAATCGGGTTCTGCCAGCGCAGCCTTCCGCGGATCGCGAACATAGCACCGGCCAGCATCATGATGACAACGCCGACGATGGCAATGGACAGCAGCAGCCCGGGCACAATGATGCGCCAGGCAGGAACCTGCACATGGCTGCGCAGCCCGTCGCTCAGAACACGTCGACCGTCTTCACCAATCAACAGTGCATGCGAGGGTTGAACCCGGCCGTCCGCCCGGAATAGCCGGTTGCCGAGCGGCTGCAGCAACTGTGCTTCTCTGGACAGAGAGCGTAGGCGGAGTTTGCCCCCGAGCGTGTCCACGCGAACGAATTCCGTCAGCGCCTGCAGCGGAGCGATCGCAGGCATTGCCTGCGGTGAGCGGATGTACAGGCCGTCCCACTCTGACAGCGAAGTTTGAATGGGCGAAGCGGCGTGCGCCGGAGCGATGGGTGGCAGTGCAAGTGCTTCGACAAGCCGCTGGTTGAGTCTTTCGTTCTCGGCGTCCTCGTTGTCGGTGTTGGTGGCGACGAAAAAGGCACTGCGCTGCTGTGGAAACACGCATAGCATCGCCCAGTAGCCGACGGTGTTGCCGGGATGGCAGCCGCCTACCTGACCGTGTCGGTCGCGCCCAACCAGCACCAGCCCATGGCCGAGCGGAAGGCCAGCGCGCACGGCCTCGGTTCCGGCCGGTACGGTCAATGCTTCCATCAGTTCCATTGCGATGAAGGGCTGTCCCGCATTGCTGCCGTCGCCAAGCAGGAAGCTGGCAAACAGCGCCATGTCGCCGGCGGTGGTGGTCAGTTGCGCGGCGGGGCGTAGAAACGTGGGTACGGCCGGTGCGGGGCGCGCCTGCTCAAAGTGGCCCATCGCAAGATGCGGGTCTGCCTGCGAACCGGTCTGCGTGGTGTAGCTGAAGGTACTGTCTCGCATGCCCAGCGCAGCCAGCACTTCCCGGTTCATCCAGGTTTCGTAGCGTTCGCCGCTGACGGCCTCGATCACTTGTCCAAGCACGGTATAACCGACGTTGGAGTAGCTGAAGCGGCTGCCAGGTTGGCTGAGGATGCGTAGTGGCGCGCGGTCCGTTCCGGATGCAGTGGCCAATGGCACGTCAGCCGTCGCGCGAAGACTGAAGAACTGGCCGAGCTTGAGGTTCTCCAGGCCAGCCGTATGCGCAAGCAGGTGGTGCACGCGTACTGGGTGCGTGGATTCCCATGGATTATCAAAGCCGATTGCCGGAACCACCTCCGTGACCGGTGCTTGCAAGGATAGGCGACCTTGACTGACCAGACGCAACACGCCAATGGCAAGCACGGCCTTGGTAACCGAGCCGACATGTACATGCGTGGAGGCCTGCATGGGTGAGCGGGTGGCAGCGTCACGTACGCCTGCGGCACCACTTGCCATGCTGCCATCTGCAGCGACGGTGGCCCAGACCGCGCCTTGCAGTCCTTCCTCATCAAGGATGCGCTGCATGTCGGCACGCAGTTGGCCTCTGTCATAGGCTGCAGCAAAAGGCGCCGTCGAGAGGGATGCGCATAGCAGAAGAATCTGCACAAGGGTCTTCATGGCGTGACTGGCGCTGGCATGAGCGGGAAGGCGACCGACGTCAGTCCGTCATCGTGGCGGATGTCCAAGGCAATGCTGTGCCGCTCGCAAAGCCGTTGCACGATCGCCAGCCCCAGTCCGAAGCCGGTGCTGTTCGCTCCCTTGCTGAAGGCATCCAGTGCCTGGTCGCTGATGCCATCACCGGGGTTGCTGATGCGCAGCTGTTCGTCTTCAGCGGCAATGCGTATCGTGCCGGCGGTTGTGTGGGCGAAGGCGTTGCCAACCAGGTTGGCGAGCAATACCTGCAGCACTGTCATTGGCAGTGTGCTGTTTGCGGCAAACGGGACGTCGATATCCAGCTCGATCTGCTTGTCGTCCAGCAGTGGCGATTGCTCGACAATCACGCGCTCGATCACCGGCAACAATCGGTTCGGCTCGCCAGTGGCAGGCACCGCCTGTTCGCGGGCTAGCGCCAATAGCATGCTGACCGTTTGCTCCAGCTGCAGCGTGGACAGACGAATGTGTGAAAGCCCCTGCAGTGTCGCAGGCGACAGCGACGGATCACGGGCCAGACGTTCGGTGGTTCCGCGTATGACTGCCAACGGCGTGCGCAGTTCATGGCTGGCATCGCGGGTGAACTCACGTTCGCGTATGACGAAGGCACGGATGCGGGTGATCAAGGCCTCCAGTCCACGCGCCAGCACGCCGACTTCGTCGTCTGCAAAGCGTTGCGCATGCACGGCAGGCAGGTGATCGGGCTCAGCGCTATCGATAAGCTGGGCAAGCCGCGACAGCGGTGCGGTAGTGCGACGTGCCAGCCATGCGCCGAGCAGCAGGGCCAGCGCAATCACCGCCACGCCAGACCAGGCCAGCAGCTGCAACAAACCCGCGCGCTGTGGCCGAACAACCAGCAACTGGCTCACCTCGGCCAACAACCAGGCCGGTTCGGCACCGGCATCTGGCTGCAGGCGCTGCAGATGATAGTGACGGCCGTCGCTGCCCGGGAACTCACGCCGACGCGGTTCGCGCGCAAGCGTACTGGCGATGCTGCCGGGCAGTTGTGCCGCGGACTCGATCACCTGCATCCATGATTCGCGTGGTGCCTTCCATGCACCGGTCTGCGCATGATGCTGCAGCTGTTCGCTGGCTTCGCGTTCCAGCAGTCCGTTGAAGAACATGTCCTCAACCGCATAGGCGAACACTGCCACGTACAGGCCGAACAGTGCGGCGACCACCAGCGTGAAGCCGGCGAAGACCAGCATCAGCCGGTTACGCAGGCGCTTGCGTGGTGCCGGGGATGTATTCGTCACGGTATGCCCTCATCGGACTCAAGGCGGAAGCCGACGCCATGCACGGTCTTCAGCATTGGCGTGGCAAAAGGTTTGTCCAGCATTTGGCGCAACAGATAGAGGTGCGTGCGCAACGGGTCCGAGTCGGGTGGCGTATCGCCCCAGAGGCGTTGCACCAGCTCGCTGCGGGTCAGCGTGCGCGGCCATGCTTCGGCCAGCGCCAGCAGGATGTCGAAACTGGTCTGGTGCAGCTCGATGTGCTGGCCATGGCGTTGCGCGCTGTGGCTGCGACGATCGATCCGCAGGCTGCCGATGCACAACACGTGTTCGCGCCCGGCGCGATGGCGTTGCGACAAGGCCAGGCAGCGGGCCACCAGTTCCTCACCAGCGAAGGGCTTGACCAGGTAATCATCGGCGCCGCTGCGGAAGCCGAGCAGGCGGTCGTCCAGCGCATCGCGTGCGGTCAGCATCAGGATCGGGACATGCCGGTCGGATTCGGCGCGCAGACGCTGGCAGACCTGCAACCCGTCAAGGCCGGGCAGGCCCAGGTCCAGCACCATTACGTCCGGCGGTTCGGCCAGCGCCATCTGCAGGCCGCTGCGGCCGTCGGCTGCGAAGCTGGCGCGGAAACCGTGTGCGGACAGCAACGCTTGCAGGTTGTCGCGCAGCAGGCGGTTGTCCTCGATCACCAGGATGCGGAGGGCGGGCAGGGGCATGGTTCAACCGTCAATCTGTCGCAGGAGGGCTTGAGCCTGTTCCAGCCCGGGATTGCCTGCCAGTGCCTGGAGTACCAGGGTGCGTGCCTGCGCCGGTCGCTTGAGCTTGAGGTGGGCTTGGGCAGCGGCAAGTTTCAGTTGTGCCTCCTGCATGTGTGGCAAGGCCAGTTCCATGACCTGCAAGGCCTGCTCCAGGGCGGCATCGTTGGCTGCGGCTTGTGCCTGGTAGTAGCCGAGGATGCCGATCAGCTCTACGTGATGGCGCGAGACATCGGCAGCTAGTGCAGCGTGCGCTTCTTGCACGTCGCCGCTGAGCAGGCGTTCCACCAGGGCCATGCTGGTCTCATCGCGCCACGGTGTGCGGGCGACCGGTGTGCGACCTGTCGCCCGCACGATGGCTTCTGCCACGGCGGTGGTGGAGTACGGGTTCTGGCCGGTGATCAAGCGGCCATCGACCACCAGCTTCGGCATCATCAATGGCGCTTCCTGCCACTGCGCGCCGCGCTGTCGCAGCGCGTCTTCGAGCAGCCACGGGAACTGGGCCGCCCACTTCTTGCCGAATACCGCTTCCTCCTCATTGCTGAAGCCGGTGAGTTGGCGGCCAGCGACGAGCAGGCTGCCATCGGCCAGCCGTACCTCGGCCAAGGCGGCCGGACCGTGGCAGACCGCGGCCACGATGCCGCCGTTGTCCCAGACCTTGCCCAACAACTGCTGCAATGCCTGGTCGCGGGGCAGGTCGAACATCGCACCCTTGCCTCCGACCACATACACGGCGGCGTAGTCGGAGGCGTTCACCGCGGTGGTGGGCATGGTGTCGGCGAGTTGCCGCACCGCCTGTGCATCGGCCAGCAAGGCGGCGTTGAAGGGCTCGTCCGGGTTGTACTTGTCGGCCTCCACCGCGCCGCCCTTGGGGCTGGCGACCTCCACCTGCAGGCCGTTGGTCTTGAATACCAGCCAGGCCTGCGACAGCTCGTCGAACTCGTAGCCCGGGCGCTGCTTGCCGGCATCCTTGCCTTCGCCGCTGACTACGATCAGCACCTTGTCGGTTGCGGCCGATGCAGGTTGTGGCAATGCAGGTGCGAGCAGCAGGAGGGACAGCAATAGTCGTGTGGGCAGATTCATTGGTGGCTCCAGTGGCTTGGGAGGCCAGTGTCGCCAACGGATATCAAATGAATTTCAATCGCGTCGAGAAGCCAGGTCAGCGCAGCAGGTGATGGCGCTTGAGCAGGCGTCGTAGCGACTGCGCGTGAAACGCGGTATCGGCATGCAGCCCGGCTTCGCGCGCACCCTGCACATTGCGGAACAAATGGTCGACGAACAGGCTTCGCTCCGGTACGCAGCCGAGCGCCGCGCAGGCCGCCAGATACGCCGCTGGGTCTGGCTTGCGAACGCCTAGCGCCGCGCTGCAGAGCACACGACGGCCGCCGAGCAACTGCTCGATCACCGGTCGCGTCAGCAGGCCATTGTTGGTCAGTACCGCAACCTGCACATCTGCATGCACGCGCTCCAGTACTGCTGTGCAATCGCTACGCAGCTTGGTCGCAGCGAGTCGTGCGGCATGCCAGTGTGGCGCACCCAATGCGCTGCCAAGGCGTTGATTCAATGCCTGCAGCAACTGCTCACCATCCAGCTCACCACGGGCATGGGCGAACTCAAGCCCATCCGTGCGCAAAGCCGCGTCCACCTGCTCGGGTGTGCAGCCGGCAGCTTCGGCAAGCTGGCGCAGATGGATACGGTGGTCGTAGTCGGCGAGCAGACCGTCGAAATCCAGCAGTAATGCGTGCGGTCGTTGCATTGATGGCAAGGCTGGGGTGGGGCTGCAGTATCGCTGGCATGGCATCGGTGTGCAGCCTGCGACATCGCGTCACAGGTGAAATCAGACACATTTGCCTAGAATCAGGACACTTTGGTTGTCATAGCGTGGAGTTCACCGTGAAGCGTTCCAGCCTGCTGTTGTTGGCCCTTGCCGGCCTGTTGCCCGCCGCGCCTGCGCTGGCCCGTACCTGTGCGGTCACCATCGAAAGCAACGACCGCATGCAGTTCTCCGTGCCGCAGATCCGGGTTGCCGCCGATTGCACGCAGGTGGACCTGACCCTGAAGCACACCGGCAGGATGCCGGCTACCGCGATGGGGCATAACTGGGTGCTGACGCGCACGCCGGATTTCCAGCAGGTGGCCACGGCCGGCATGCGTTCGACGCTGGCAGACAGCTATCTGCCGAAGAATGATGCGCGGGTGATCGCGTTCACGCCGGTGATCGGTGGCGGGCAGACCACGCAGGTGCGCTTTGCGACCAGCAAATTGACGCGTGGTGGTGACTACACCTTCTTCTGCTCGTTCCCGGGGCACTGGGGAATGATGAAGGGCAAGCTGGTTTTTGGGTGATTGATACGTTTTGAAGCTCGGGTGCGCTGCGCGGCCCCGGGCTACCTTGGTGTCGCGCAGGCCGGCTTTTTGTAGGAGCGGCGTAAGCCGCGAAGCTGACCTTGCTTCAGCCACCGGCCTCTGTGCAACCTGATGATGTCGCGTGCTTCGCGGCTTACGCCGCTCCTACAAAAAGCTGCAGCAGCCGTTTCGGATAACGCTGCTTCGTCAGGACGAACAGCGTTATCCGCTGCAGGATCAACCGGCAGCAACCACCTTGAACGCCTCACGCGCTGCAACCAGCGTGGCTTCGATCACCGCATCGTCATGCGCGCTGGACAGGAAGCCGGCCTCGTAGGCGGACGGGGCCAGGAACACGCCACGCTCCAGCATGGCGTGGAAGAACACGTTGAAGGCCTTGATGTCGCAGGCGGTGGCCTGCGCATAGGTCTCGACCTTCTCGCTGCTGAAGAACAGGCCGAACATGCCGCCGACGCGATTGGTGGTCACGGCCACGCCGGCCTCGCGCGCTGCCGCTTCCAGGCCATCACAGAGCGTGTTGGTTGCCGCCGCAAGGCGCTCGTGGAAACCCGGCGCCTGCACCAGTTGCAGCATCGCCAAGCCGGCAGCCATCGCTACCGGGTTGCCGCTCAGCGTGCCAGCTTGGTAGATCGGGCCGGCCGGTGCGATCTGCGACATCAGCTCGCGGCGGCCGCCATAGGCGCCTACCGGCATGCCGCCGCCGATGACCTTGCCGAAGGTGCTCAGGTCCGGAGTGATGCCGTAGTACGCCTGCGCACCGCCCAGGGCAACACGGAAGCCGGTCATCACTTCGTCGAAGATCAGCAATGCGCCGTGCTGCGTGCACAGGGCGCGCAGGTGCTGCAGGTAGCCCTCGCGCGGCGGAATGCAGTTGGCGTTGCCGACCACCGGTTCGATGATCAGGCCGGCGATATCCGCGCCCTGCTGCTCGAACAAGGCGGTAGCCGCTTCGAAATCGTTGTAGGGCAGGGTGAGGGTGAGTTCGCTCAGTCCGGCCGGTACGCCCGGCGAAGTCGGCACGCCAAGGGTCAGCATGCCGCTGCCGGCCTTGACCAGGAAGGAGTCACCATGGCCGTGGTAGCAGCCTTCGAACTTGACGATCTTGTTGCGACCGGTGGCGCCGCGCGCCAGGCGGATCGCCGACAGTGTGGCCTCGGTGCCGGAGTTGACCATGCGCACCATCTCGCAGGACGGCACCAGCTGGGTGATGGTCTCAGCCATGGTCACTTCGGCCGCGCACGGCGCACCGAACGACAGGCCATTGCCGATCGCCTGCTGCACGGCCTCGCGCACGGTCGGGTGGTTGTGGCCGACGATCATCGGGCCCCAGGAGCCGACGTAGTCGATGTAGGCATTGCCATCCACGTCATGCAGGTAGGCACCATCGGCGCGCTGCACGAAGAAGGGCTCGCCACCGACCGACTTGAACGCACGCACCGGTGAATTGACACCACCGGGCAGCAGCGTCTGTGCGCGCGTGAACAGGGCGTGGGATTGGGCGTGATTCATTGTGAAACTCCTGGATAAGGCAGCAATTCAAAGCCCCTCTCCCTTCGGGAGAGGGGTTGGGGAGAGGGTAGGGCTCGCCTCGAATCTCTTGGCTTCGCCCGTACCCTCATCCGCCCCTTCGGGGCACCTTCTCCCGAAGGGAGAAGGAACATGTCATTCGTGCTGGAAACAGCGCCGATAAGCCTCCAGCGCCGCCACCGGGTCCGACGCGCTGAACACGCCACTGATCACCGCGATCAGGTCCGCACCAGCGTCCACCACAGCCCGGCTATTGTCCGGGGTCAACCCGCCAATCGCTACCCGTGGCACGCCCAGTGCGGCGCTTTGTCGCAGCAGCTCCGGGTGGGCACGGCGGGTGGTGACCTTGCTGCGGGTCGGATGGAATGCGCCAAACGCCACATAGCTGGCGCCCGCTGCAACCGCACGCTCGGCAAGGGCCAGCTCGTCGTAGCAGGAGGCACCAATGATGGCCTGCGGGCCGAGCAGGGCACGGGCGGCGGCGATGTCGCCGTCGTCTTCCCCCAGATGCACACCGGCAGCACCGACCTGCTGGGCGAGGGCTGCATCGTCGTTGATGATCAGCGGCACCCCGGACTCGGCACATAGCGCCTGCAGGGCAGTGGCCTGGGCCAGTCGGGTGGGCGCATCGACCGCTTTGTTGCGGTATTGCAGCCAGCTGGTGCCGGCCAGCAGCGGACGCACCCGTTCAAGCAGGCGTGCGCTGTCGGTTTCGTCGGGGGTGATCAGGTAGACGCCACGGGCGTCGGCAAGCTGGGTCATGTATGGCTACCGGTACGGCGTGGGGAGTGTGACAATCAACGCCGCTTCTTTGTCTGGTGATTATCCCCGATGTCCGACGCTACGGCCTCCACCCTGCGCAACTGGATGTGTGTCGTCTGTGGCTTCATCTACAGCGAGGCCGACGGCTTGCCGGAAGAAGGCATCGCCCCGGGCACGCGCTGGGAGGACGTGCCCGACACCTGGACCTGCCCGGATTGCGGCGTGACCAAGGATGACTTCGAGATGGTCGAGCTGGATTGAGCCGCAGCGCGCGGCTTGTGCGGTTTGTGGGAGCAGCGTCAGCCGCGAAGCCACTGCTGCACCCGCAGCCATTGATCAACGCGGTGTCAGGGCGAAAACGGGTTCGTGCACGGAATGCCGGCACATGTGTTCGGTCGGATCAGGATCTTCGCCGGTTTCGGATGCTGTAGTGGCTTCGCGGCTTACGCCGCTCCCACAAGGTTGGGCAAGGCAGCCAGGCTCAATGCAGTCTCGGCCTTTCGCCACCCAGTTCAACCAGACGCTCGCGGATGCTGATGGCATCGGCGGCTTCCGGCGCCATCTTCAGATAGCGGGCCAGATCGGCGCGGGCGCCAGCCATATGCTCCAGCTGCATATAGGCCAGGCCGCGATCGCGCACGGCATCGGCTTGTTCGGGAGCCAGCTTGAGGATGCGGTCGGCGCTGCGTGCGGCACGGTCCCATTCGCCGCGTTCGGCATAGACGCCGTGCAGGTTGCGCAGCATGCGCATCAGGATGGCGCGGTGCGGGGCCGGGTCCAGAATCTGTGCCAGTACGTTGTCATCGGGCGTTTCACCGCCCAGATTGCTGCGGGCGCGCTCGCGCAGTTCATCCACGCCCAATGGACGGCCGCCGTTGAACGGGTCCATGATCAGCACGCCATCTTCCACCGGCAGCCGCACCAGGAAGTGACCGGGGAAGGAAATGCCTTCCAGTGGCAGGCCGAGCCGGCGCGAGACTTCGATCTGTACCAGGGCCAGTGAAATCGGATTGCCCAGACGACGCTCGAACACCTCGTTGAGGTAGCTGTTGCGCGGGTCGTAGTACTCCTCGTTGTCGCCGCTGTAACCGACCTCGTTGAACAGGTGGTTGTTGATGGCAGCAACCTTGAGCGGCCATTCACCAATGGCGTCCACTTCCACCCGTAGATGATCGGCATGGGCCTGCAGTACGCGGTCGTAGGCGGCCGGGTCCAGCTGCGGGTATTCGTCGCGGGCGATCAGCAGGGCAGTCGGCAGCAACGGCAGTGCCTCATCGGGCAAGCCGGCCAGTTCTTCCCACTGCGGCAGGGTAATGCGGGTTTCAGACATGCCCCAAGACTGGCGGCAAAGCGGCGCCGGTTCAAGGGCGCCGCTGTTCAATTTGTGGGTATCAGTCAGTTGCCGGTGGCGATGCCTGGGCCGAAGGTCAGCTCGGCGCCGTCTTCCAGCTTGAGCTTGGCGGCCTGGCCGGCGTTGAGCTCCAGCACGTACAGGGCCGGGTTGAAGCTTGGGTAGGGCGGGCACATGTCGCCGGCCGAACACGGCGGCACATCGCGCTGCTGACCGACCAGGCGGCGCTGGCTGTCGAAATAGAGGATGTCCAGCGGAATCCTGGTGTTCTTCATCCAATAGGCCTGCGGTTCCTCGCGGTCGTGCACGAACAGCATGCCGTGGTCGGCGTCCATCTGGTCGCGGAACATCAGGCCGCGGGCGCGGGTTTCGTCGTTCTGCGCCAGTTCCACGTTGTAGCGAGTGCCGGCCAGTTCCACCCAGTGCTTGCCGTCGGCGCTGGCGCAACCGGCCAGGGCGAGCAGGGAAAGGGCGAGGAGGGTGCGCAGGAATGATTTGGGCATGGGTTGGGACCGGCAGAGAAAGAGAACCATCGGATCGGCTGGGGAAGTCAAAAGCTTGCCCCCATCCGCCCTTCGGGCACCTTCCCCCGTAAACGGGGGAAGGGCGAATCAAAAGCAAGCGCTGTTACAGCACCTGCGGCGGCTCGCCGCCGATGATGACCACGTCAGCCGGGCGGCGCGCAAACAGGCCGACCGTGACCACGCCCGGGATCTGGTTGAGCTGCTGTTCCAGCTTCACCGGGTCGGTGATGGCCAGGTTGTGCACGTCCAGAATCAGATTTCCGTTGTCGGTGACCACGCCGTCGCGCCATACCGGCTGGCCGCCGGTCAGGGCCAGGATCTCGCGGGCGACCAGGCTGCGTGCCATCGGGATCACTTCCACCGGCAGCGGGAACTTGCCCAGCACCTTGACCTGCTTGCTCGGGTCGACGATGCAGACGAACTGCTTGCTGGCCTCGGCGATGATCTTCTCGCGGGTCAACGCGGCGCCGCCGCCCTTGATCAGGTTCTTGTTGCCGTCGCACTCATCGGCGCCGTCCACATACAGCGACAGGCCGCCGGTGTGGTTCAGGTCCAGCACCTCGATGCCGTGGCCCTTGAGCAGGGCGGTGCTCTGGTCCGAGCTGGAGACCGCGCCTTCAATCTGGTCCTTGATGCGGGCCAGGGCTTCGATGAAGTAGGCAACGGTGGAACCGGTGCCGACACCGACGATCATTCCCTTCTGGACGTACTCGATGGCTTTTTCGGCGGCCAGGCGCTTGGCTTCGGACATGGTGGGCTCAATCAGTTGGAAAACGGGTTTTTTGTAGGAGCGGCGTGAGCCGCGAAGCCGGGGAGCTGAAAGCTTGTCAGCTTCGCGGCTGACGCCGCTCCTACAAGAGGGGGTTATTTGGCTTTCTTTTCCAGCGACAGCAGCAGTTTCCACTGTGCGGCGGTAACCGGGAACACCGACAGCCGGTTGCCCTTGGCGGTCAGCGGGAAACCTTCGCCGAGCTCCTCGGCATGCAGCTTGATCTCGTCCAGCGCGATCACCTGCGCCAGCTTGCGTTCAAAACCCACGTCCACCAGCATCCAGCGCGGTTGTTCGCGTGTGCTCTTGGGGTCGTGGTAATCGGATTGGGGGTCGAACTGGGTGTCGTCCGGGTAGGCCTCGCTGGCCACCGTGGCAATGCCGACGATGCCCGGTACCTTGGTATTGGAGTGGTAGAACAGGATGCCGTCGCCGACCTTCATGCCATCGCGCATGAAATTGCGTGCCTGGTAGTTGCGTACGCCATTCCACGGTTCGGTGCCTACGCGCTGCAGGTCGTCGATGGAAAAGGCGTCCGGTTCGGACTTCATCAGCCAATAGCGCTTGCGGGCGGTCATGCGTTCAACGGTTCCGGGTAGAGAGTGGCCTGCTCGGTACAGATGGCATCCACCGCCACATCCCAGTCCTCGACCGGCAATGACGGCACCTGCTGGGCGGAGAAACCTACCCCCACCAGCCACGGCGGCGCGGCCTGGCGCTGCCGAAATGCGAAGCTGCGATCATACCAGCCGCCCCCCATGCCCAGCCGCCGGCCACCGTCATCGAAGCCCACCAGCGGGGCGACGACCAAGGCCATTTCCTCCGGCCGCAGCGCCTGCGAAGGGTCCACATCGGGTTCGGGAATGCCATAACGGTTGCTGACCAATGCCTGCCCGGGCCGCCACGGCGCGAAGCGCAGCAGCTTGCCGTGCAGCACCGGCAGGCAATAGGTCTGCTGTGGCGGCAGCTGCATCTGCCAGCGGTGCAGGGCGATCTCGCCGTCCATTGCCCAGTAACCGGCGACGGGGCCACTGAGCCCGGCGAAGGGCAGGGACAGCAGGTGCGTGGCCAGGGTTTCGGCTGCGGCGATGCGTTCGGCAGCGGGAATATCGCGACGGCGCTGGCGCAGTTGTTGGCGGAGGAGTTGGCGTGGATCGGCAGTCATGGGGGAGAAGTCTGCGGGCAGGGAGCTTAAGCCCCTCTCCCATCGGGAGAGGAGTTGGGGAGAGGGTGCGGGTGAAGCGATGTGAGATCAACATACATGAGGCTTCGCGCTCACCCTCATCCGCCCCTTCGGGGCACCTTCTCCCGGAGGGAGAAGGAAAAAAAGACAAAAAAAGAACGGCGCCGTTAGGCGCCGTTCTGGAATATTGCATTCTCCGCGGTGACGATGCGTGCGAAACGACCTTGAACCCGGGGTTCAAGTGGGAACGCTGGGGGGCCATCGGGCTTCCCGCTACAAGGCGGACTTGCACACCCGGCTCCGTCGCGCCCCCGTGGTCGTAATTAAGGGACAAGGCGAATGTTTGCACACGCCGTCGTTCACAGCAGAGAACGCGTCGCCAGTATAGCGAGGTTGCACGGCTACGTGCAGCCGTATTTCACGAATTGCGGATTCATCTGTCTGAGTTGGTCAGCTGGATCAACGCGCGTTGTCGATGGCCAGGTCCAGGCGCCGGTTCAACTCGTTCATCGCTGATTGAAAACGCTGCTGCTGGGCGAGCTGCTCATCGCGCACCTGCTGCAACTCATGCGCAAGATTAAGTGCAGCCAACACCGCGATGCGGTCGACCGCCGCCATCCGGTTGCTGCCGCGGATTTCGCGCATCTTGCCGTCGAGCACGCGCGCGGCCGCGGTGAGGCTTTCGCGCTCGGTGGGCTCGACGCCAACGGTGTACTCGCGGTCCAGGATATGGACGCTGACCGGTTCGTTGTTGCTCACGTGTGCTGCTCCAGCGACTTGAGGCGGGTGATCATGGCTTCCACCCGGGAGCGGGCCTGTTCGTTCTTGGTCAGCAATTGCGAGCGTTCGCTGATCAGCTGTTCCTGCTGCTGGCGCAGGCTGCGGTTTTCATCGCTCAGCCGCTGGTTGCGCTCAAGCAACAGCTCGAGGCGGGAGGCTAGGGCCAACAGCTGGCCAGCGGGGTCGAAGGAGTCCATGGTTGGAACGATAGGCATGGCGATGAGGGCTGGTCAAGAAGGAGTATGCAGCGCGGTTGCTACACTGTGCGGCCGTCGTCATCTTGCCGGTGCCGGCGTTCCTCTCCGCTTTACAGATCAGTGACATGACCGACCTTCCCGCCGTCAACGACATCCTCCAGGCCAGCCAGTCGCTGGGCCTGGCTGCTTCCCCGGCCGAACTCCACGGCGGACTGTGCGGCTGGTTGGCCGCAGGCGGTGCCGATGTGCCTGCATGGCTGGCCAAGGTACTGGCCGACGACAACCTGCCGGCACCGGAACCCGGCAGCACCCTGGACCTGCTGCGGCAGGCAACGGTCGCGCAGCTGGAAGACCGTGACTTCGCTTTCGAACTGGTGCTGGTGGATGCCACCGAACCGCTGCAGGCGCGTACGGATGCGCTGTTCGAGTGGTGCCGGGCGTTCCTGGGGGGCTTTGGCCTGGCTTCGGGCAAGCGCCCTGTGTTGAGCGAAGAAGGCGAAGAAGCACTGCAGGATCTGGCGCGTCTGGCACAAGCGTCCAGCGACGAGTTCGACAGCGCTGATGAAGACGAGGACGCACTGTCCGAGATCGAAGAGTTCGTGCGCGTTGCCGCCCTGTTGCTGCATGGCGACTGCGTGATGGGCTCGCGTCACCGGCAAAGCCTGAACTGAGGTTGGCGATGAAGCGTCTGTCCGGGATCACCCCCGCCGAGTACGCCCGCCGCCGCCGGCAGTTGATGGAAGCGGCCGGCGATGACGCCATCCTGGTATTGCCTGCGGCACCGGAGCGGGTGCGCAGCAACGATACGTTCTACCCCTACCGGCAGGATTCGGACTTCTGGTACCTGAGCGGTTTCCAGGAGCCGGAGGCGGTGCTGGTACTGATCCCGGGGCGCAAGCACGGTGAGGCGATCCTGTTCTGCCGCGAGCGCGACCCGGACCGCGAAGCCTGGGATGGGCCGCGAGAAGGCCAGGACGGTGCGGTATCGCACTACGGTATGGACGATGCCTATCCGATCGATGACCTGGACGAAATCCTGCCAGGCCTGCTGGAAGGACGTTCGCGGGTGTACTACCACTTCGGTCGCGATGCCGACTTCGACCTGAAGTTGATCGGTTGGGTGAACCGGGTGCGTTCGCAGGTGCGCAATGGTGCCCAACCGCCGCATGAATTCCTGGAGCTGGGGCATCTGTTGCACGAGCAGCGCCTGTACAAGAGTGCCGACGAGATTGTGCTGATGCAGGCAGCTGCCGACATCAGTGTGCGTGCGCACCGCGCGGCGATGCGAGCAGCACGGGCGGGTATTCATGAGTACGAACTGCAGGCGGAATTGGAGCGTGAGTTCCGCGCGGCGGATGCCTGTTCTGCATACAACAGCATTGTCGGTGCTGGCGCGAATGCCTGTGTGCTGCATTACCGCGACAACAACAGCGGTAGCCGCGATGGTGATCTGGTGTTGATCGATGCGGGTGCGGAGTATCGCGGTTACGCCAGCGATATCACCCGCACCTTCCCGGTCAATGGCCGTTTCAGCGCGGAGCAGCGCGCGCTGCATGATCTGGTGCTGTCGGCGCAGGCCGCAGCCCTTGAGCAGGCGCAGCCGGGCATTGCCTACGAGGAAGGGCATCTTGCGGCGGTGGAAGTATTGACCGAGGGTTTGTTGCGTCTGGGTCTGCTGAAGGGTGATCTGGAAGAGAACATCATCGAGCGTCATTACCAGCGTTTTTACCGGCACAAGACCGGCCATTGGCTGGGCATGGATGTGCACGATGTTGGCGATTACCGGGTAGCTGGCGAGTCGCGTCTGCTGGAGCCGGGCATGGTGTTCACGATCGAGCCGGGCCTGTACATCTCGCCGGACGATCGCAGTGTCGAGGCGCGTTGGCGCGGTATTGGGATCCGCATCGAGGACGATGTGTTGATCACCGAGGACGGGCACCGTGTGTTGACCGGTGCGCTGGAGCGCAGTGCCGACGAGATTGAAGCCTTCATGGCCAAGTGCTGAGGCACAAGGGACCCGGCTGTAGCAGTTGTCTTTGCATGTGCGTCTGCACTTGCCTTCGTACTTGCCCTCCCTTACGCAAAGCGTAGGGGAGGGTATGGGAGGGGCGCAGCTGCCGTTGCTCCAGCCGTTGCTTTTGCGGTTGTGGTTGCTGTTGCTGTTGCCGTTGCTCTAAAGCTCTTGACCTACCGGGCCCCTTCCGCAGCGACGTAGCCGACGGATAAGACCCCGAATGGGGCGACGTGCAGGACGCACGTCGTTTTTCGACGATACAAGGATGTATCGTCGAAAAATCCCGGCGGCGGAGTGGACCCGCGTCGCGAAGCGACGTGGGCGCGGAGGCAGGGTGTGCTTGACCAGCCATTCGGCTGTTGAAAAGCGCTTCTTTTGGTTACTTCTTCTTTGCACAAGCAAAGAAAGGTGTGCTCGCGCGCCGAAGGCGGGCGAAAGCTCTGCACTTGCACTTGCACTTGCTTGGCTTTGGCTTTGGCTTTGACTTTGGCTTTGGC
>NZ_JBRREH010000096.1:0-17967 GCF_056760175.1 Stenotrophomonas sp. STEN021
CGACCCCCCCCCCCCCCCCCCCCCACACCCCCCCCCCCACAACAACCGCCCCCCCCTCCCCCCCCCCCCCCCCCCGCGCGCGGCCGCCGCCCCCCCCCCCCCCCCCCCCCCCCCCCCCCCCCCCCCCCACTACCGTGTAGCGGGCTCAGCTATACGCGTATTGGGTCTGAGCCACATGGCGCAGCCGCTGCAGGACGAAATCAGCCAGTTCATGCGGGCTGTACTTGGCCACAAAGGCATTGGCGCCGACACGCTCCACCATGGCGTTGTTGAACACGCCCGACAAGGAGGTATGCAGCAGCACATACAGGCCCGCCAACCCCGCATGGCGGCGGATTTCCGTCGTCAGGGTGTAGCCGTCCATTGCCGGCATCTCGATATCGGAGATCACCATGGCGTAGCGCTCGGCCGGGTTTTCGCCGGACGCATGGATCTGCAACAGGTGTTCCAGCGCCTGTTTGCCGTCCGAGAGCAGGGTAGCGCTCACCCCCAGCTGATCCAGCACGCTGCGGATCTGCTGACGGGCGACACGTGAGTCATCAACCACCAGCACCTGCATCGCCGGTGCGTCGGCCGGCAGGGCCATGGACGGATCAAGCACGGCTTCGCTGCGCACCTGGGCGATATCGGCGAGCACGCTTTCCACGTCGATCACCTGGATCAATTCGCCCTGAAAGCGGGTAACAGCGGTCAAATACGTCGATTCGGCGCCCAATTCCGGCGGCGGGTGGATATCTTCCACCGCGATGTTGACGATGCGCTCGACCCCACTGACCAGGAACCCCTGCACCGAACGATTGAACTCGGTCACCACCAGGTAGCCCGGCGATGTATCCGCCTCCGGTTCACGTTCCGGGTGGCCAATGGCCAGGCCCAGGTCCAGTACCGGCACCGAGCGACCACGGACGTCGGCCACACCGGCAAACTGCGTAGGCAGTCCCGGCACCTGGAACAGCGCTGGGCGACGCAGCACTTCCTGCACCTTGAATACATTCACGCCAAAAAGCTGACGACCGCCAAGGCGGAACAGCAGCAGGGCAAGGCGGTTGTGGCCGGCCAGCCGGGTGCGCTGGTCAATTCGGTTGAGCAGGTCTTGTGACATGAGTGCTGTATCGGCGGCAGGTGGCAACAACTTGAGTGCCCGCCTTGGTCCGGACTGGCACGGCACTTGCATCAGGGCTATCGAACTATTCCTGAGCCGGGTGGCCGCCGTTGAAGCGCTTGCTCCTTATAATCAGCCTGCTACTGCCTGCATTGGCCTGGGCCACCCCGTTCCAGTCAGTGGAGTCCATCCGTGCCGCGGCCCTGGCCACTCTGGGCGCAGGCGAGAGTGGTGAAGCCAATCTTGATGCGAATCTGCGTTTGCCAGCTTGTGCGCAACCGCTGCAGGCAAAAGTTACTGCCAACACCACCGTGGAGGTCGCCTGCCCGCAGACCGGTGGCTGGCGTTTGTTCGTACCGGTCAAAGTCCGCCGAGAGCAGCAGGTGCTGGTTCTGGCCCGTGGCGTGGCTGCTGGAGAAACCCTGGCAGCGGCCGATATCAGCAGCGTCAGGCGCGATACGGCACGTTTGGCCGGTGCCGTGCTGTTGAAGCCGGAGGCAGCCGTGGGCCGGGTTGCGCGGCGTGCATTGAGCGCCGGCAGCCTGCTGTCGGCGACCGACCTGGTGGCGCCCCGCACCGTCCGTCGGGGCGACAATGTCGCCCTGGTATCGCGTCGGGGCGGGGTCGAGGTGCGCATGGCTGGCAAGGCGCTGGGGGATGCAGGCGAGGGCGAGCGGGTCTCGGTCGAGAACCTGTCTTCACGCAGGGTGATGCAGGGCATCGCCACCCCCGCTGGCGACGTGCTGGTCAGTCGATAAATTGCTAAAGATATCTCCAGCGTCGCCGTTATCGTTTTTGAACCGAATCAGGACTCCATCACATGAGCCAGAAAATCGACGGTGGTATTCCGGCCGCAGCGCAGCTGCGCAGCGTCGCCATCAACACCAAGGTAGCCGCCGCAGGCGATGCCAAGCCCAAGCCCGTTGAGGCCGCCGACAGCGTGCGCCTGACCGGCGAGGCTACCCAGCTGCAGGCCGTACAACGCGAGTTGAGTGCCGCCCCGGCCATTGACCAGGCGCGTGTGCAAGCCGTGCGTGAGGCGTTGGAAAACGGCAGCTACAAGATCAATCCCGATGCCATTGCCGCGCGCATGCTGGGTCTGGACCAGCAGTTGCAGGGATGAACCTCAACATGGGCGACCCGTTGCAGCGTCTGAGCGAGGCGCTTGACCGCGAACAACGCGCCTTGGCCGAGCACGATGTTCCGGCCTTGGTTGCCGCCACCGGCAACAAGCTGGAGGCCCTGCGCGAGCTGGAACGGCAACCGCCTCTGCACGAGGCTGAGAAGCTCAAGGAGCTGGCAGAACGCAACCATGCCAACGGTGTGTTGTTGGCGCGTCGCCGCCGCGAGGTCAATTGGGCCCTCCGCCAGCTGGGCCGTAGCGAGAACGCACCGTCTTACGATGCCAAGGGGCAGACCCAAACCGTACATGCGCGGCGGCCGCTGGCGGTGGCCTGATCCGCAGAAAAGTGGCGCCAGCGCCGCGATCGAAAACGCTCATCCGGCTATAGTGGCAGCCTGTTCCTAGCTTGTGCCGGCCGCCGTGACCCAGATCGATAGCAGCATCCTCATGCCAACCCCTTCGGCGGCCACATTGAGAGCCCTCGGCGAGCGCGTCCAGCACGGGATGCTGGTGTTCAGTGGCAAATTTGAAGTGAGCATCGCCAACGGCCTGGTGCGCGAATTGTTTGGTGTGGATGGCCCTGGCAGTGCGGGCCTTGGCCGCCAGCTGGAAGCCTTGTTGCCACCGTTGGCACTGTCGCAGGCCCGCGACTCGGGCAGTTGGATTGGTAGTCTGCCGGTCGGGGAGCGAGTCATCACCCTACATCTGCACCATCACAGCGACGAAGCTGGCGAAGCGTTCCTGGCCCTGTTCCAGCATATCGATGGCCCGGAGGACTACGAGCGCGAGTTGCAGCAGCGTCATGCCGAGCTGCGCCAGGCCTATCTGCGCTTGAATGGCACCCAGGAAAAATTGCTGCAGTCCGAGAAGATGGCTTCCATCGGCCAGCTTGCCGCCGGCGTCGCCCACGAAATCAACAACCCCATCGGCTACGTCCATTCCAACCTGGGCAGCTTGCAGGAGTACCTGCGCAGCCTGTTCACAGTGATCGAAGCCTATGAGCGGGCCTTGCGCGCACCTGATCCCAAGGCGCTGATCCCGGAAATCGACGACATCCGCGACCGCCTCGATATCGACTTCATCAGCCGTGACCTGCCGCAGCTGATGGCCGAGTCCCGCGAGGGCATCGAACGAGTCACCCGCATCGTGCGCGACCTCAAGGACTTCTCGTATTCCGGTCGCGACGAGTCGTGGAAGCTGGTTGACCTGCACGCCGGGTTGGAGTCGACCATCAACATCATCTGGAACGAGCTCAAGTACAAGGTCACGCTGGAGCGCCACTACGGCGAACTGCCGATGATCGAGTGCCTGCCTTCGGAGCTCAACCAGGTCTATATGAACATGCTGCTCAATGCCGGCCACGCGATTGCCGATCGCGGCAATATCGTGGTCAGCACGGGTGTCAGCGGCGATGAAGTCTGGGTTGAATTCAAGGATGACGGTGCGGGCATTTCACCGGAGTTGCGCCAGCGCATATTCGACCCGTTCTTCACCACCAAACCGGTGGGCAGCGGTACCGGCCTGGGCCTGTCTATTTCTTACGGCATCATCAACAAGCATCACGGCCGCATTGACCTGGACAGCACGGTAGGCGAGGGCTCGTGCTTCCGCATCGTGCTGCCGATCCGCCAGCCGAAGTAATCGGCTGCACGGCTGCGGGAGTGCAGGAGCGGCGTCAGCCGCGAAGCTGGTGCTGTGTCAGTCTTCGCGGCAACTGCAGTCGCAGATTTTCGGCGGGGGGATTCCAGTGATGGATCGTGCAACTGCAGCGAATGCATACGGGACTGAGCCATCAGTGGCTTCGCGGTTGACGCCGCTCCCACAAGAAAACTGAAACGACCTGGCCGGTGCCTACGCCGCGCCCACACCCTGCTTCTCATCATGGGTACGGAAGGCCTGGCGGATATGCTCGCGCAGATCATCATCGTTCCATGGCTTGGTGAGGAAGCGGTAGATGGCGCCACGGTTGATCGCGTCGGTGACGGTGTTCAGGTCGGTATAGCCGGAGAGCACAAGACGGATCGTGTCCGGGTACAACATCTTCACCCGGCCCAGGAACTCGGTTCCACTCATGTCGCTCATGCGCTGATCGGACAGGATCACCTGTACGTCATTGATCGCCAGCAAATCAAACGCATCACGCACATTGCCGGCGGCCAGTATCCGGTAGCCATCGCGACGGAACAGGCGCACCAGTGACCGCAGTACGTTCTCTTCATCGTCCAGCAGCAGCAAGGTGCGGTCGGGACGCGTCTCGGCAAATGCCTCCGGCCGCAGGTAGCGACGGCGCAAGGTCATGCCGGCGGCGTCGGCCGACATTGGCTCGCCAAACAGATAGCCCTGGAACACATCGCAGTCATTGCGCCGCAGGAAACCGAGCTGCGCCTGCGATTCCACACCATTGGCAATCACGGTCATGCCCAGCTGGTGGCCCATGGCGATGATGGCGCGGCTGATCGCGGCCTCACGGTTTGCGGCAGGTGCACTCTTGATGAAGCTGCGGTCGATCTTGAGCTTGTCCACCGGGTAGCGAACCAGTGCGCTCAAACTGGAATCACCGGTGCCGAAGTTGTCCAGGCACAGACTGATGCCTTCGTTGCGCAGGTTGGCCAGGGTTTCGTGGACAAAGTTGACGTTGTTGGTCAGCGCGCTTTCGTTGATTTCCAGGGTCAGCATGCGTGCCGGCACACCGATCGACTGCAGCATTGCCATCACTTCGGTGAAAAAGTTCGGGCGCAGCAGCTGCAGAGTCGAGACGTTGA
Source organism: Stenotrophomonas sp. STEN021 (assembly GCF_056760175.1). NCBI lineage: Bacteria > Pseudomonadati > Pseudomonadota > Gammaproteobacteria > Lysobacterales > Lysobacteraceae > Stenotrophomonas > Stenotrophomonas sp. STEN021. The sequence continues at coordinate 4,988 of NZ_JBRREH010000096.1, forward strand.
CCGCCACATTGAAATCTTCGAAGCCCTGGTCACGCCAGACCTTGGCCTGGCGCAGGGTCGTTTCCAGTACCCAGGCACCGATCTGCACGATGATGCCAAGCCGCTCGGCGGTACGCATGAAGCGTTCGGGCACCAGCATGCCCAGGGTTGGGGACTGCCAGCGCAACAGTGCCTCCATGCCCATGACGTGACCATCGCGGGCGCTGACCAGGGGCTGGTAGCGCAGGCGCAGCTCACCGTTGTCGATGGCGTCCACCAGTTGCCGCGAGATGATGCTTTCACTATGCGCACTGCTGGGCTTGTGCAGCACGTGCACGTGCACCGCGTTGCCGCCTTCGCGACCTGCCTGGTGCAGGGCGTCTTCGGCCAGATCCAACACCCCGGTCGCGGTGTTGGAATGCTCCGGGCAGAGGCCAACGCCGATCTTGGCAGTCAGGAACAGGGTATAGGGGAGTACCGACAACGGCAGCTCGATCTGCTGCCGTACCTGCTCGGCGAAGTCTTCCGGTGCCGGCGTCTGGCTGCTGCGTGGCACTGCGATCAGGAATTCATCGCTGCCGTGCCGCCACAGCCTGCCGCGCTCGCCAAGAAAACCACGCAGACGTTCAGCAATCAGGATCAGGGCCTGATCGCCCACCTCGGCACTCATGTTCTCGTTGACCGAGGCGAAGTGGTCGATGTCCAGATGCAGCAGCATCAACGAGGTGCCGGTGCGGTTGGCGGCGTCGACCAGGGTGGCCAGCTCAGGATTGCCGGCGCCCAGCCGGGCAGGCCGCGCGTCATTGCGATCACCAGGCGAAGGCGGACTGGTATTCCACATCGGGCGGGGTCCTTGGGGGCTCACAGTGCGTCCATTGCATAGGGTAAACGCAGATCAATACGGGTGCCTGCACCCGGCGCGGTCTCGATATGCAGGCTGCCGCCGGCGCTCTGGGCGCGCTCGCGCATCACGATCATGCCAAGACCGCGCGGGCCGGCCGGATCAAAGCCTTCACCGTCGTCCACCACCTGCAGGTGCAGGTCGCCATTGTTGCCGTCGCGCAGCGACAGCGATACCTGGCTGGCGCTGGCGTGGCGCAGCGCATTGGTCAGGCTTTCCTGGGCAATCCGGAAACAGGCCTGCTCAACCTCGTTGCTGGGTCGGCGCGGCAGCGCATCCACATCCAGCAGCAACTCAACATCGGTGGATCGGAACAGCAGGCCGGCCTGCCAACGCAATGCCGCTTCCAGGCCCAGTGCATCGAGCTGCGGCGGCCGCAGCAGCATCGACAGATTGCGCAGCTTGATCACCGTGCTATCCGCCAGCTCGATGATCTGGTCGATATCGTCCTGCCGCCGTGGCTTGTTGTCTTCATCGCGGGCGGCGCAGGCGGCCAGCTTCATCGCGGTGATGGCCTGGCCGATATCGTCGTGCAGGTCGCGTGAGATCGAGCGACGCTCATCCTCCTGCAGAGAGAACAGGCGGCCCGCCATGGCCTGCAACTCGCTGTTGCTAGCGGCCAGGGCAGCCTTGCCGCGCTCCAGTTCACTCAAGTCACGGATCACGAAGAGCTGGCAGGCGCCGCTGCCATGATGCAGTTGCCGAGTGATCACCATGGCGTGGAAAGCGCCACCCCCCATCCGTGACAGCTGCATTGGCAGTTCGCAGTTGCTGGAATGCCGGCCATGGGCACTCAAGCCAGTCAGCAACTGGACGGCACTCTCCCCGCTTCTGACACCCAGAATGCTGCTTCCGGCCGGATTGACATAAAGAAGGGTATCGCCATCGGCGACCACCACGCCGTCAGGAAGCAACGCCGCCAGCTGCTCGAACTCGGCAGGCAGACACTTACGGAAGTTGGCCGGAGGCTTCAATGACCAGAGCTGCCAGCAGAGCAGGGCAAGCGTGCCGCAGATCACCACCGCGATCGCCATCACACTTTGTGCGCGCCAGCCGGATGAATTCGCGTCCGTTGCCAGCAATACCACCATGGCGGCCGCCAAAAAAACGGCGAAACCAAGCAACCAGAGCATGCATGCGCGCCGCTGCAGGAGTGCGACGGACACGGATGGAGCAGAAGAGGCCGGATCGGCTTGCATGATAAGAGGCGGTTTCGGACAAGCGTTGCGGCAGTTTAACGGCTTGTGCACAGAGCGCACGACGAAGTGCTCAATTCTGCCGAGTTGGTGCCGTTATCGAATGGGTACCCGGTTTGTCGGGCATGGAGATAGATCGCGTGGATCGCGGCGTCATAGCTAGCCTGCTTCGTCATCCGTTGAACGCGGCCGTCGTGCTGTTGGACACGGACGGGCAACCATTGGCCGCCAATGGCATGGCCAGGGAGCTGGGCCTGCCCGAACGCCTGTCACGTTATTGCCCGCAACTTGCCGGTGTCCGGAAGCGACTGGACCAGCATGAGGCAGTGGCCTGCCCGCTGCCGGGGGCTGGCCAACGGCTGGATGGCTGGCTCAGTGTGGTCCAGTCGCCCTCAGCGGCGCCACTGGGTTACCTGTATTCCGTTGCCAGCGATAGCGAGGCGCGCAACGCCCGCTGGGCGATGGCAATGGAATCGGCAGGCCACAGTCTGTGGGACTGGGATATTGTCAGCAATGCGGTTACCCGCACCAGCCCGGAACATGTCGCAAGCGCGGAGCAACCTGGCATCGGCCTGCTGGACGACGTGCACCCGGAAGACCAGTTGCAGCTAAGACAGGCCATTGCCGCGCACCTGCATGACCCGCAGGTTCCTTTCGCCTGCCAGTTTCGCCTACGCCAGGCTGACGGCAGCTGGCATTGGGTGCTGGACCGTGGTCAGGTAGTCACTCGCGCTGGCGATGGCCAACCGTTACGGATGGTTGGTACCTATACCGACATCCAGCAACAGAAGTCGCTGGAAGACGAACTGCGTTCGCAGCAGGCCCTGTTACGCCGTGCGCAGCGTGTGGCCGGCATGGGCAGCTGGGTATGGGAGCCACAGCGCAAGCGCGTTCAATGGTCAGAGGAATTCGCCGCGGCCATTGGTTGGAGCGATGCGACACTACCGACCGGTCGGCAGTGGTTGCGCAACCTGAGCAGCGACGCGCGCACGCATCTGTTCTGCAGTTGGCGGCGTGTGCTGGATGAGGCCAAAGGCGGCAGCTTTGATATCACCTGGGGTCGCGATCCGGTAACCCAGCAGCAGCTGCGTATCTGGGTGGAGCTTGATTATGACGGCGCTGGCGGCCTGCATCGGGTGCTGGGCCAGGTGCAGAACATCAGCAATCAGCGTCGCACCGATGCCCTGATTCGCTGGCGCACCGAATTGCTGAATCGGGTCTCCGCGCTGGGCCGTATCGGCGGCTGTGAGATCGAGGTCAGCACCCGCGCGATGCAGTGGACCGAGGAGTGCTACCGCATCCATGGCCTGCGCAAGGCGCCGGTGACCTTGGACCAGGCACTGGATCTTTACATCCCGGACTCGCGCGACAACTTTGAGTCTGCTTTGCAGCGCATTGCACAGGGCGGCCTGCCTGAACAGCTTGATCTGTGCTTCTACCGCCCCTCCGGGCAACGGGTGTGGGTGCAGGTGCTGATCGAACTGGACCAACGCGATGGCCTGCCTGAGCGCTTCGTGGTGCTGTTCCGCGATATCACCCGCGAGCGTGAGGCCGATGAGCGGCTGGAATTGTTGGCGCATTACGACCTGTTGACCGGGCTGCCCAACCGCATGCTGCTGCGTGAGCAGGGCTCGGAAGCGATCATCGAGGCACGCGAACGTGGTGCCGTCCTGGCGATGCTGTTCATCGATCTGGACGGTTTCAAAAGCATCAATGACACCTTTGGTCACGCCACCGGTGACATGTTGCTGAAGGCTGCGGCTGCGCGCCTGCACCAGAACCTGCGCAATGCCGATCTGTTCGCCCGCTTCAATGGCGATGAGTTCATCGTGATCCTGCGCAACCTGGTCGAGCCGGATGATGCCGGGCATGTGGCACGCAAGTTGATCGCCTCACTGGCCGAGCCGCTCTACCGCGAGGATGTCACCTTGAAGGTTGGTGCCAGCGTCGGTATCGCACTGCTGGACGAGGGGCGCAACGACTTCGACAGCCTGCTGCGTGCCGCCGATGCAGCAATGCACGCTGCCAAAGAGGCCGGTCGCAATACCTACCAGTATTACAGCCAGGATGCATTGGCACGTACCCAGCGCCGGGTCGAGATCGAACATGCGCTGCATGGGGCGGTCGAGCGCGACGAGTTCAGTCTGGTCTACCAGCCATTGGTGCATGCCGGTGGCGACGCAACGCCCTCGATCGAGGCGCTGCTGCGCTGGAACAGTGGCAGGATCGGTTCCTGCAGCCCTGCCGAGTTCATTCCGATTGCCGAGAAATGCGGCGAGATCATCCATATCGGCGACTGGGTACTGCAGGAAGTCTGCAGGCAGGCAGTGGTGTGGCAGCAGGCCGGGCTGAAATTCGACCGCATTGCGGTCAATGTCTCGGCATTGCAGCTACGTGATCGCGGCTTCGCCGAACGCGTGGTCAGCATCTGTCAGCAATATGGCTGGCCCGCACAGCGCTTGGAGCTGGAGCTGACCGAGTCGGCACTGATCCGCGATACCGACACGTTGCGCCAGTGTTTCGATGTCTTCGAGCAGCATGGCATTCCGCTTGCCGTGGACGACTTCGGCACCGGCTTCTCCAACCTGCATTATCTGAACCGTTTCCCGGTGCAGCGGCTGAAGATTGACCGCAGCTTTGTGCAGGGCATGTTGCACGATGCTGGCACGGCCGAGGTCACCCAGGCCATCGTGCACCTGGGGCATGCACTGGGCATGCTGGTGGTGGCCGAAGGCGTGGAGACCCAGGCTGAAGCAGCGATGCTGATCCAGCAAGGTTGCGATGAGTTGCAGGGCTATCTGTTCTCGCGGCCACTGCGGCCGCGCGAGATGGTGCAGTGGTTGCGCAGCGGTCCGGGCGAGTTGCTTGAGCTGCCGAATCTGGGGGCGATCACGACCATCAGCGCGACCCACTGATTGTCGGCAAAGCAAACAACCAAGCCTGGCTGCGTGATCCGCAGCCGGGCTTTTTCTTTGCCTTTCTGTTTGTATGTGGGAGCGGCATCAGCCGCAAAGCTGGTGTTGCTCGCCTGCCTTCATCTGATGATGTCTGTGCTTCGCGGCTGAAGCCGCTCCGGCAAGGGAAGCTGCGATGTGTGAAGACATGTGGCCCGGCAAAGACTGCAGGACATCAGCCCTCTGCTGCTTCTGCGCTGGCCGGGGCCAGGTTGTTCATTGCATGTGGGAGCGGCGTAAGCCACGAAGCTGGCGATGCTGACAGGCCTTCATCTGATGATGCCCTTGCTTCGCGGCTGACGCCGCTCCCACAAAAAGGCACATGTAGCCCGTCTATGCGCGGCACATCGCGAGAGGTGTATCAGGGAACGGACAAGTCCCAGTCGATGCAGCTTGTCAGCCAATCGACGTCCTCGGCGCGGCCGGGACTCTGGGCTTGATCGCGCAGTGCGCGCAGCTCCAGCAGCTCCTGCTGTGCACGCTGTTCAAGCAACGCGAGCTGTTCGCGTCGGCTCAAGGAGATGCCGTTGGTGGCGGTGGAAAGAGGCATGACGTCATCAGCCTGCGGTGCTGGTTCGGCGTTGCTGTCGGCGGCGGAGCGGGGTATCAGCATAATTCAGCGCGGTTGCAGCAACAGCAAAGCCCCGGCCAAGGGCCGGGGCTCGTTTGCAGAACGGGTGCGGGGTGAACTCAGAACAACTCCACCGTGCCTGCGCCCATGCTCTGCTGGGACACCGGCTTGTGCGGCGGGCGCTCCCACTCCACGCGCATTTCGCGCAGGCGGCTGCCGGTACGCTGCAGCGCGCTGACCATCTCGCCATCGAACACGCCGCCGTTGCGGTGCAGTAGTTCCTGCAGGGCGACGGCTTCGCGGTTGATCGCGCCCAGACGGTCGAGATGGGTATGCACACCGCCCAGGGCCTGGGTGGCGATGTCTTCGAACTGCAGGGCGCGCACGGCTTCGGCAACACTGCCGTCGATGGCGCGGCCGCATTCGGAGATCTCGCGCATGCCGTCGCCCAACGAGGCATTGATGGCGGCCACGCTGTCCAGCATCGAGGCGGCTTCGTGGCGTGCTTCGCGGGACCGGTCCATATCGCGCGAAGCCATGTGGGTAACGGTCTCACGCACCTTGGCAATGGCATCCTTGGAGCTGTGGGCCAGCTTGCGGATCTGCTCATTGAAGGTGGTGGAGCGCTCGGAGAGGTTTCGCACCTCGTCGGCCACCACCGCGAAGCCACGACCGGCTTCGCCAGCACGCGCCGCTTCAATGGCGGCATTCAGGGCCAGCAGATTGGTCTGGTCGGCAATCGACTTGACGTCCTCAAGCAGGGCGAAGATGCCATCCAGGTGCTGCGCCATCTGGTCGATGTGCTGCACGGTGTTGCTGCTCTGGCCGCTGACCTGCTCAAGGGCCTCCACCAGCTGTTCCATCTGATGGCTGGCATTCTGGGCGAAACGGGCCACGTCCACACCGCCACCACCGCTGCCTTCTTCGCCGGCGCGGTCAACGATACGAGCCAAAGCCTGGCTCTGCTGGCGTGACTTGCGGCTCATTGCATCAAAGCTGCCACCAAGGCCACCGACCGCTTGCCGGATCAGCTCGCGGGCGCGCTCGATCTCGCTGCGCGAGCCATCGATTTCGTTGCTGACGAAGCTGCGCAGCTCATTGAGCAGCTGGTCCTGCTCTTTCAACACCTTGGCATGCTCGGGCGAGCGCTGGGTCTGCGAATGCACGCTCCACCAGGCAAACACCAGCCAGCTCAGCACCATGGTGGTCAGGATCGCCCACAGGGCCGCGGAGGGCCAGGACAGGGCGGCAGCGACCACAACCAGAAGGGTGAGGACAAGCGGGGCTGCCAAACGGATTGCAATACGTGAATACATGGACGTTCTCGGGAGAGTCACGAATGCAGTATCGGCAGTAGGCAGGGTGTCTTTAGCCCACTGGCGTGAATCCCGGGAGGTTTTGCGATGCAGGCCCGCAACCGCTGCAATTGCGGGCCTGGAAAATCAGCGCAGGCGGTGCTCGATGGCTTCGAGCATGGCCTTGCGTGAGAACAGGAAGTCCCAGTAGCTGCCACCCAATTGACGCCACAACACCGCCGAGCGCACCGCCGCCAGCAGCAGCGCACGGATCTCGGACACCACCATCGCCTGGCCCAGGTAGTGTGGGTTGCCCTGCACCATGATCTTGGGCTTGAGCTGGCTGATGGTGTCGGCATACAGCGCGCCCATCGCGCTCAATACGTCAGGGTGGCAGCTGTCGGCGCGGTCCTGGGCGATGCGGGTGGCGCGCTCGATGCCAGCTTCCACTTTGTCGACCGTGGCGCCTTCGCGCACGAAACGGCGTTCCAGCTGCATCACCGACAGCGCCAGCCGCGGCAGCAACTCGTCCTTGCCCTGGTTGCGGAAATAGTCGCGCAGCAGGCGCAGGCCGGGCTCTACCTGGGTAGCGCTGCCATACACGGCGGCCGGCGAGCTGGCATCAATACGCATCACGCTGTCCATTGCGGTGCGCACCACGGCGCTCTCCGAATGGCCGGTTTCGGCGATGCGGCGTACCTGCTGCAAGGCCTGGGCAATGCCAGCCAAGGCAAGTACGCGGTCATCGATGGAAAAAGTCATGGTCATCTCTCAAGGGGAAACAGGGGCGGCCAAGCGGCGCTCCAACGGTGCATCGGTGGCGGCGATCACCGCGCCGCCCAGGCATTCCATGCCGTCGTACAGCACCAGCGACTGGCCAGGGGTGACGGCGCGTTGCGGGCGTGCGAAATGCACGTCCAGCGTACCGTCATCACGCACCTTCACGGTGCAGGCTTCGTCCGGTTGGCGGTAGCGGGTCTGCGCAGTGCATTCGAATTCACGGGCGGGCGGGGCACCGGCAATCCAGTGCATGGTTTCGCTGCGCAGCCAGTTGGACTGCAGCCAGGGGCTGTCATGGCCCTGATCGACGTACAGGATATTGCGCGCCACGTCCTTGCCGACCACGAACCACGGCGCCGCCGGGCGCCCACGCACGCCGCCGATGTTCAGGCCTTCGCGCTGGCCCAGGGTGAAATAGAACACGCCGGGGTGGCGGGCAATGACCTGGCCATCGGGGTCCTGTATCTCACCTTCGCGGGCCGGCAGGTACTGGCCAAGGAATTCGCGGAAATCGCGTTCACCAATGAAGCAGATGCCCGTGGAATCCTTCTTGGCATGGGTCGGCAGGCCGGCTTCGCGGGCGATGCGGCGCAGCTCGCTCTTTTCCATGTACCCGATCGGGAACAGGGTTGCCGCCAGCTGGGCCTGGCCCAGCTGGTGCAGGAAATAGCTCTGGTCCTTGCTACGGTCGGCACCGCGCAGCAGACGCCAGCGGCCACCGGAATGGTCGACCTGGGCATAGTGGCCGGTGGCGATACGCTCGGCGCCCAGTTCGCGCGCGGCGTCCAGGAAGTGCTTGAACTTGACCTCGCGGTTGCACAGCACGTCCGGGTTGGGCGTGCGGCCAGCCGCGTATTCGGCAAGGAAGTGCTCGAACACCCCTTGCCAGTATTCGCTGGAAAAATCGCGGAAATGAAATGGAATATCGAGCCGGCCGCAGACCGCCACCGCGTCGCGGCGATCATCTTCGGCCCGACAATGGCCGCTGCCATCGTCAGCCCAGTTCTGCATGAACAGGCCAGCGACATCCAGGCCTTGCTGGACCAGGGTGAGTGCCGCCACCGACGAATCCACGCCGCCGGAAACCCCCACCACGATATTGGGATTGCTCACGGTGCCACCTGTCGCACGATCGAAAGCGGGTAGCGCTGCCCGGCCAACCAGTCGGAGATCGTATGCCAGACCAGCGGGCTGCGCAGTCGCGCCATATCGGCCTGCAGGGCAACCGGGCTCATCCACAGTGCCTGCACGATGCCGGTGTCCAGCGCCTGTCCGGGGTGATGCTGCAATGGCTCGGCGGCGAAGGCGAAGCGCAGGAACGGCGTGCCATCGGCAGCCGTCCACTGGTAACTGCCGATGAAGCCGGTCAGGTGCACGTCCCAGCCGGTTTCTTCGCGGGTTTCACGCACTGCCGCCTCGCGCAGGCGTTAGCCTGGCTCGAGGTGGCCCGCCGGCGGGTTGAAAAACAGACGGCCGGTCTTTTATTACACTAACAGCAGCAGTTTGCCAGGCCGGGGGGCCCCCGTGGCCACGGTCACATGTGGCGCCCATCGCTGGGACTGCAAAGCATTCACGCTCAGTACTCGTCCTTGGACGTCATTTCCAGCTCGATCGCATCGGCGCTCTTGGCGGCGGCGTCGATGGCGTCGGAAATCACCTCCGAGCTCGCATCGGCATCAACCTTGACCACGAACATGGCCACGTCGCCCTGTTTGACCCAGCCGCCGAGCTTGGAGTCGTTGGAGTCCTCCAGCAGGCGGTTGGCAACCAGTGCCGGGAATTGCGGACCCTCGGACTTGTAGCCCGGCGACCAGATTTCACGGACGTGGTGGCTGCCGTAGGTCTCAACAGTGGAGCGCACGAACACCAGCTGGGTACGGTCATCGTCCATTTCAAAGACCAGCTGGTAGTCACCATCGCTGTCCACTTCGTACTTGTACTTGAGCGTATCAAGCACGCGACCAACCGCCCGGTCAGGCTCGCCGGCAAAAGCACTTCCGGCGGCAGCCGTGGCCAAGGCCAGCAAGGCGATGCTGAGTACAGACTTCTTCATGTTTTCCCCAAGGAATGGATGGTTAGCCGGTAAATTGTGCGGGGGCGAGGGGGGTGACGTCCAATGGTCAAAAGACAGCCACCGGGAACGGCTATAATCGACGGATGTCCCAGAAGACCCAACACGACAGCGAACATGGCCTGCTGGTAGCCCCCGGCAAGCCCGAGGTTGCGCCCCCGCCGCAGTACCAGGTGATGCTGCTGAACGACGATTACACCCCGATGGACTTCGTGGTGACGGTCCTGCAGAGCTTCTTCTCGATGGACATGGACAAGGCCACCCAGGTGATGCTGCACGTCCATACCCGTGGCCGCGGCATCTGCGGTGTTTATACCCGCGAAGTTGCCGAGACCAAGGTTGCCCAGGTCAACGAGTTCTCTCGCATGAACCAACACCCGCTGATGTGCACGATGGAGCGGGCCTGAGCCTGGTTTGGGCGCCGACTGTGCGCCCGGCGGTTTGCCCATGCAGCACGGTTATCAGCATCGGTGCCGCACTGGCCGCAGGTCTGCTGTAAAACCAGAGCCGTGCCGCAGCGCGGGAGTGCCAGAAGACGAAACGATGCGTTGCGTCGCATGAGCGCAACGGCAATCCAACCCCCTGTTCCTGCGTCGAAACTGAATGCAGTATTCACGGGTACGGGCGATTTGCCGGGTCTGCCGGCCTGGCGTCTACATCTTCGTCATTACAGTGCTGGAAAAATCCTTGTCAGGCCGCATATTGTCTCCAACCGCAACCGGAGTGCCTTATGTTCAGTAAAGACCTCGAGCAGACCATTGGTCAGTGCTACAAGCGCGCCCGAGAAGCCCGTCATGAGTACATGACGGTTGAACATCTACTGTTGGCTTTGTTGGAGAACGCCTCGGCGCAAGCTGTACTCAAGGCATGCGGGGCGGATCTGGAACGTCTGGGGCGCGAGCTGGAGAAGGCGATCAATGCTTCGGTCTCGTTGCTGGCCGAGGACGACGGGCGCGACACCCAGCCCACCTTGGGCTTCCAACGGGTGCTGCAGCGGGCCGTGTACCACGTGCAGTCCTCGGGCAAGAAGGAAGTCACCGGTGCCAATGTGCTGGTCGCTATCTTCGGTGAAAAGGAGTCGCACGCGGTCTACTACCTCAACCAACAGGATGTGACCCGTCTTGATGTGGTCAATTACCTGTCCCATGGCGTGGGCAAGAGTGGCGACGATCCGGAGATGTCTTCCCCGCTTGAGGGTGAGGGCAGGGCCGAGGGCGGCGATGGTGAAGGCAAGGGCGATTCGCTGGCCGAGTTCGCCAGCAATCTCAACGAACAGGCCAAGGCTGGGCGGATCGATCCGCTGGTTGGGCGCCGCGACGAGATCGAGCGCACCATCCAGGTGCTGTGCCGTCGCCGCAAGAACAATCCGCTGTATGTCGGTGAAGCCGGTGTGGGCAAAACCGCCATTGCCGAAGGCCTGGCCAAGCGCATCGTCGACGGTGAAGTGCCGGACGTGCTTGCCGATGCGGTGATCTATTCGCTGGATCTGGGCGCATTGGTAGCTGGTACCAAGTACCGCGGCGACTTCGAGAAACGCCTGAAGGGCGTGATCACCGCGCTGAAGAAGATCCCCAACTCGGTGCTGTTCATCGACGAAATCCACACCATCATCGGTGCCGGTTCGGCGTCTGGCGGCACCATGGATGCCTCCAATCTGATCAAGCCGGCACTGGCCTCGGGCGAACTGCGTTGCATCGGCTCGACCACGTTCCAGGAATACCGCGGGATCTTCGAGAAGGATCGGGCGCTGGCGCGTCGCTTCCAGAAGATCGACATCGTCGAGCCCACCGTTGGCGAAACCTACGAAATCCTCAAGGGCCTGCGCCCCAAGTACGAAGCACATCACGGCGTGACCTATGCCGACGATGCCCTGCAGGCGGCGGTGGACCTGTCGGTCAAGCACATTGCCGATCGCTTGCTGCCGGACAAGGCCATCGACGTGATCGACGAGGCTGGTGCGCGTCAGCGACTGCTGCCGGAAGGGCAGCGCAAGGAGCGCATCGACGTCGAGGAGATCGAGACCATCGTGGCCAAGATGGCGCGCATCCCGGCCAAGCAGGTCACCGCCACCGACAAGGATGTGCTGCAGCATCTGGAGCGCAACCTGAAGATGGTGATCTTCGGCCAGGACCAGGGCATCGAATCGCTGGCATCCGCGATCAAGCTGTCGCGTTCCGGCCTGGCCAGCCCGGACAAACCAATTGGCAACTTCCTGTTCGCCGGCCCCACCGGTGTGGGCAAGACCGAGGTGACCCGTCAGCTGGCGCTGCAGCTGGGTATCGAACTGGTGCGCTTTGACATGTCCGAGTACATGGAGCCGCATTCGGTCAGCCGCCTGATCGGCGCGCCTCCGGGTTATGTCGGCTTCGACCAGGGCGGCCTGCTGACCGAGAAAATCGTCAAGACACCGCACTGCGTGCTGCTGCTGGACGAGGTGGAGAAGGCGCACCCGGACATCTTCAACATCCTGTTGCAGGTCATGGATCGCGGTGTGCTCACCGACACCAATGGTCGCGAAGCCAACTTCAAGAACGTGATCCTGGTGATGACCACCAATGCCGGCGCCACCCAGGCGGCACGGCGCTCGATTGGCTTCACCAAGCAGAACCATGCCACCGATGCGATGGAGGTGATCCGCAAGAGCTTCACCCCGGAGTTCCGCAACCGCCTGGATGCGGTGGTTCAGTTCCAGCCACTGGGTTTTGACCACATCCTGCGGGTGGTGGACAAGTTCCTGATCGAGCTGGAGATGCTGCTGCAGGACAAGCACGTTTCCTTGTCGGCTACGCCGGCCGCCCGCGAATGGTTGGCCCACCACGGCTTCGACGCCGACATGGGTGCGCGACCGATGTACCGGGTGATCCAGGACAAGGTGAAGCGCCCGCTGGCCGACGAACTGCTGTTTGGCAAATTGCTCAATGGAGGCAAGGTCAGCATCGACGTCCGCGACGGCGAACTGATCGTGGAAACCGAGTCCGAGCCGGAGCACCTGTTGCCGGCGACGGTGTAACCCTGCTCTTGTAGGAGCGGCGTAAGCCGCGAAGCCAGGGTTGTTTCGGCACAAGCAAAACCCCGCATCCAACGATGCGGGGTTTTTGTTTGTACGCTACCCGCCGCACCTGAAGTGGGGGGGGGGGGGGGGCGGGGGGGGGGGGGGGGCGGGCGGACCCCGGGGCGGGGGGGGGGGGCGCGGGGCGGGTTCGGAACGACAAGAAACCCACACCCAGGCGCGG
>NZ_JBRREH010000097.1:0-17318 GCF_056760175.1 Stenotrophomonas sp. STEN021
ATACTTTCAAAGAACTTCGAATCGGGCCTCAGCGCCTTCTTCGTAGGCTGCGACGTTTCCGTCGTAGCGAGCCGCCCATTATATGGTGGCTTTTCTGCTTCGTCAACACCTCAACCGAGGCGGTGACTTCAAGCTTTCCTTCTGCTGGCGCCTCTTGCGAGGCCCCTGCGTCGGGGGAGGTGAAGTATGTGCTTCTTTGCGGGGTTTGTGAAGGGGGTGTTGGAGGTTTTTTCCAACTTTCGTTCATTGGGCCGCTGGAGAAGCTGGGAGTGCCTTGCTTGCACCTTATTAGTGTGCGGAAGCACGGCCTTCCTGTTGAGCTGATTGAGCGTGCCGCGCTACTTACACAGCGACGCTTCGCCCTACCCTCTCCCCAACCCCTCTCCCGGAGGGAGAGGGGCTTCAGGCATCAGGTGCTTGCCACCAGCAGGACGCGGGCGAAGGTGCGCTTGCCAACCTGCAGCAGGCCCTCGAAGCCGGGCTGCAGTACGGTCTGGGCGTCTTCGACTACTTCGCCGCCCACCTTCACCGCACGCTCCTTGAGCTTGCGTGACGCTTCGGAGTTGCTCGGGGTCAGGCCCGCAGCGGTCAGCAGGGCGCCGATACGCAGGCCTTCGGCCGGTACCGCAACTTCCTGCAGCGGCAGTTGGGTGATGTCGCCCTGCCCGGTTACTGCGGCATTCCAGCCGGCAATCGCCTGCTCGGCGGCAGCGGCGTCATGGAAGCGGGTGGTCAGCTCACGCGCCAGGCGCAACTTGATCTCGCGCGGGTTGATGGTGCCAGCCTCGACGTCGGCACGCAGCTGCTTGGCCTCGTCAATGGAAATGTCGAAGCTGAGCAGGTCGATCCAGCGCCACATCAAGGTGTCGTCCACCTTCATGGTCTTGGTGACCATGTCGATGGCCGGCTCGCTGATGCCAATGTAGTTGTTCAGCGACTTGGACATCTTGTTGACGCCATCCAGGCCTTCCAGCAGCGGCATGGTCAGCACGATCTGGGCCTTCTGGCCGTGATGCTCCTGCAGGCCACGGCCCATCAGCAGGTTGAACTTCTGGTCGGTGCCGCCGAGCTCAACGTCGGCTTCCAATGCCACCGAGTCGTAGCCCTGCACCAGCGGGTAGAGGAATTCGTGGATGGCGATGGACTGCTGGGCGGCGTAGCGCTTGGCGAAGTCATCGCGCTCGAGCATGCGGGCGACGGTGTGCTGGCCGGCCAGGCGGATCATGTCGGCTGCCGTCATCTTGCCGAACCACTCGGAATTGAAGCGGACTTCGGTCTTCTCGCGGTCCAGCACCTTGAACACCTGCTCTTCATAGGTGCGCGCATTGGCCAGCACGTCTTCCTTGCTGAGCGGCTTGCGGGTCAGGCTCTTGCCGGACGGGTCGCCGATCATGCCGGTGAAGTCGCCGATCAGGAAAATGACCTGATGGCCCAGGTCCTGGAATTGCCGCAGCTTGTTCAGCAATACGGTATGGCCCAGGTGCAGGTCGGGGGCGGTGGGGTCGAAGCCGGCCTTCACGCGCAGTGGGCGGCCGCTTTCCAGACGCTGGCGCAGTTCTTCCACTTTGAGGATTTCGTCGGCTCCACGACCGATCAGGGCAAGGGCTTCATCAATCGAGGACACGCTAAAACTCCCGACTTCGCAGTCAAAAACATGAATGGTGTTAAGTACAAGTTAACCACGTTAACCGATCGAAAAGCCATGCGGCTCAATGGTTTGACGCGGTATTGATACGTGTCTATGTTACCTGCGTTTGGGCCCGCGATCCGGGTCGACCAGAGAACCGACCGATGTCCCAACCCGATCATGGCTCCGCGCGCAAACAGCGCTTCCAGGAAAGACTCCACGTCCTGCACGACAACGCCCTGCATCGGAAGTTGAAGGAACATCTGCCCGCCGCGTTCAACGAACGCTGGAACCGGCGGCACTGGATCCATGCCAGCCTGTTCGTCACCATCGGTGCACTGGCGGCCACGATCGTCCCCGGTTTCTCCAATTCCATCGACAGCAACCTGCCGTCGTCGCATTCCACGCTGGCCCTGCCACTGCCGCCATTGTCGCTGGCGCGGCGCGGTGAAACCCCGGGCGACAGCTGGCAGATCCAGCGGGTGGAACGCGGCCAGACCCTGAGTGATCTGTTCGAAGCCGCCGGGGTACCGGCGACCACCATGCAGAAGGTGCTTGACCATCCGGGCACCCGCGAGGTGTTGACCAAGCTGCGTCCCGGCGCGGAAATCGCCTTCGACCTGCCGGTAAATGGCACGTTGCGCACGATCCGCTTCGACCGCGATGCCAGCCACCGCGTGGAGCTGAGCCTTCAGGGCGAGCAGATCCGCGAAAAAGTCAGCGAGCGTGCAACCAGCACCCGCACCGTGGTGGCCAGCGGGGAAATCACCAGTTCGCTGTACAACGCCGCCCGCAAGGCCGGCCTGTCACCCTCGGCCATCGCCACGATGACCGATGAAATCTTCAAGTACGACATCGACTTCTCCAAGGACCTGCAGCCGGGCGACCGTTTCAGTGTGGTGATGGACGAGACCTGGCGCGAAGGCGAGCGCATCGATACCAGCAAGATCCTGGCAGCAACCTTCCAGACCGGCGGCAAGACCTATACCGGCTTTCGCTTTGATCGCGGCGGCAAGGAAGAGTATTTCGACCTCAATGGTCGCTCGTTGAAGAAGAGCTTCATCCGCTCACCGATCCAGTTCGCCCGCCTGAGCTCGAATTTCGGCACCCGCCGCCACCCCATTCTCGGCACCATGCGCACCCACAAGGGCGTGGACTACGCCGCACGCACCGGCACCCCGATCATGGCCGCCGGCGATGCCCGCGTACAGTTCGCCGGCACCCAGCGCGGCTATGGCAACGTGGTGATCCTCGACCATGGCAGCGGCCACACCACGCTGTACGGGCATATGTCGCGGCTTGGGCCGTACCGCGCCGGCCAGCGCGTGAACCAGGGCCAGGTGATCGGCTACGTGGGCTCCACCGGCATGTCGACGGGCCCCCACCTGCACTACGAATTCCGCGTCAACGGCGTGCACCGCAACCCGCTGTCGGTGACGATGCCGCCGCCGCAGCCGCTGCAGGGCGCCGATCTGGCCGCCTTCCGCGCGCAGACCGCACCGGCGATGGCGCGCATCCAGGGCATGGAAGAACTGATCTACGCCGATGCTGGCGACAGCAGGAAGCCGGCGGCAACGCAGACAGCCGCTGCCGCACCGGCAACCGGTGGCAAGCGCGGCTGAGCCAGCGCCATACCGTTGACGATACGGGCAGGGAGCTTGAAGCTTCCCTGCCCGTTTCTTTTCAGCGACCGCCATGACTTCTGTTGATCCACAGCTGCCGTTGTTTCTTGGCCTGATGTCCGGCACCAGTGCCGACGGCATCGATGCGGCGCTGGTGCAGTTTCCGCAGAGCGGCGGCTGCCGCTTCGTGCACGGTTACACGCATGCCTGGGATGACGCGACCCGCGATGCCTTGATCGCGCTGGGCCAAGGTGGCGAGCCCGTATCGATGGATGCGCTGGGGCAGCTGGATGCCAGCGTTGGCATCGCCTTCGCCGCTGCCGCCAATCAGCTGCTGGAAGATGCCGGGGTACAGCGCGCGCAGGTGCAGGCGATCGGCTCGCACGGCCAGACCATCCGGCACCGGCCGCTGAGCACTCCGGCCTTCACCTGGCAGATCGGCGATGCCAACCGTATTGCCGAGCTGACCGGCATCACCACCGTTGCCGACTTCCGCCGCCGCGACGTGGCTGCTGGTGGGCATGGCGCGCCGCTGATGCCAGCCTTTCATCTGGCGATGCTGGGCAGCGCCGATGAAGATCGCGCGGTGCTCAACCTCGGTGGCATTGCCAACCTGAGCCTGATTGCCCGCGACGGCAGCATCCGCGGTTTCGATACCGGCCCGGCCAATGCGTTGCTGGATGGCTGGTGCCAGCGCCATCTTGGTCATGCGTTCGATGCCGATGGCGCGTTTGCTGCCAGTGGCCGCGTGGATGAAGCCTTGTTGGGTCGGCTGCTGGCCGAGCCTTGGTTTGCCTTGCCGCCGCCAAAAAGTACCGGCCGCGAGCAGTTCCATCTTGAGTGGGTGGGGGCGCAGCTGGGCGTGAATGCGTTGGCACCTGCGGATGTGCAGGCCACGCTGCTGGAACTGACGGTCGCCACGGTGGCCAACGCACTGCTGGCAGAGCTGCCCGCTGCGCGGCGGGTGCTGGTCTGCGGTGGTGGTGTGCGTAATCCGCAGCTGTTGTTGAGGCTGCAGGTGCGGCTACCGGGTGTGTCCGTCGAGTCCAGTGCCATCCATGGGCTGGATCCGGATTACATGGAGGCAATGGGGTTTGCATGGTTGGCGCAGGAAACCCTGGCCGGTCGCCCGAGCAATCTGCCCAGCGTCAGCGGAGCACGCGGGCCGAGGATTCTGGGCGCGATTCATTTGGCGTGAGCCCTTGGGTTTTAGTAGCGGCTTACGCCGCGAAGCTGACCCTGCGTCCACGCGACGTGCATACCCAATGCCCGGATTGCCAGGCATTTTCGCCACCGGCTCGACCAGTGGCTTCGCGGCTAACGCCGCTCCTACAAACCGCTCCAGCCGAGCACGGCTCGGCTCTACAGGTGGCTTAGATGTCGCTGCCGATCGGTAGCGCCTGCAGGGCTTTGATGGCCTCGGACAGCACGTCCACTTCAGGGCTCTCGAAGCCGCCACGTACATGGTGTTCGCTGGTGAACAAACCTTGCTCAAGCAGGGCCAGGCAGGTTTCCTCGCGGGTCCAGCCGCGCGCCACCGACAGGCGGCGGATACGTTCCATCAGCAGCGGGTCGATATCCCGCAACACAACATCTGCCATGCTCCCTTCCTCGTAGCAAGGCCGCCCCCTCGGCGCGTCGGGGGCGATCATCCCGCAGCAGACAGATGCAGGCAACCGGTTTACATGGTGCGGGCAAGCCGGCGCTGATGCAGGATCAGCAACAAGCACAGGATCACGACCGGGATCGCCACCAGAGCCGTACCAATGAAGAACAGCGCGTAGCCTTCCAACAAGCTGCGCCCCTGGGCCAGGGCCTGTACCGACCATCCCGAAAATCCCTTCAGAGCCTTACCCGGCATGGCGTAGAACGAGCTCAACAAGGCGTACTGGGTCGCGGTGTAGCCAAGGCTGGTCAGGCTGGACATATAGGCGATCAGCGCGGTACCGGCAAATCCACTGGCAAAGTTGTCGATCGCCATGGCGATGGCGAAATGGGTGATGTCCGGGCCCGAATAGGCCAGCCACGCAAATGCCAGATTCGAACATGGGCCTAACACGGCGCCGACCACCAAGGCCACCAGCATGCCCCAGCGCAATGCCACTACACCGGCGGCGGCGATGCCCACGAAAGTCGCGACCAGACCAATCGAGCCGCGCACAGCACCGACGGTTTCCTCGCTCAAGCCGAGATCGACATAGAAAGGATTGGCCATCGGGCCCATCACGAAATCGGCCAGACGGTAGAAGCTGATCGCCGCAAGAATCAGCAGTGCGCCACTGCGGTGCTCACGCACGAAGGCGACGAATGGACCAATCACGGCATCGAACAAACCGCGCGGCGTCCACAACGGTGCGGACTGCTTCGCCACTGCCAGCTGCGCAGGCAACGGTTCGCGAGCCATGAACACGGCGACGATACCTACCGCCATCAAGCCGGCCATGATTTCGTAGGAAACCTGCCAGCCCACCTTGGCTGCAATCAGCAGGATCAACGCGTCGGTTACCAGCAAAGCCGAGCGATAACCCAATGCCGATGAGGACGTGAGCAGGCCAAGCTGTTCGCCGTTGTCAGCCGACTCGATGCGCCAGGCATCGATGACAATGTCCTGGGTCGCCGAGGCGAAAGCGACGATGACTGCCATCACCCCGAACACCACGATGTGCTCCCAGGCGACACCGAGGAAGGTGATCTGGCCGCCCTTGGGCTGGATCAAGCCCATGCCGACCAGCCCGGCAACCACGATCAGCTGCGACAGCAACATCCAACCGCGCCTGCGCCCCAACCAGCCAAACAGCGGCGCATTGGTCTTATCGACAATGGGCGCCCACAGGAACTTCAGCGAATACGCCAGGCCGACCCAGGACAGGAAGCCGATGGCATCCAACTGTATGCCTTCTTTGCGCATCCAGAAGCCCAGCGTGTTGCCCACCAGGTACAGCGGCAGGCCGGAGCTGAAACCCAACAACAACATCGCCAGCACCTTGCGCTGGCTCAAATTGGACAACACCCGCTGCCAGGGGCGCTGGGGCTTGGCAGGCTCACTCACAGGTCATAGTCCACGGTGAACGGGGCGTGGTCGGAGAAGCGCTGGCCGGTGTAGATCGAGCAGTTGCGCAGACGATCACGCAGGCCCGGGGTGACGAACTGGTAGTCGATGCGCCAACCGACATTGTTGGCGCGGGCCGCGCCGCGGTTGCTCCACCAGGTGTAGTCCTGGCCTTCAGGGTGCAGCGCGCGGTAGGCGTCGACCCAGCCGCGGCCGTTGGCGGCGTCGGTAAGCTCGGCCTGGTCGGCGCAGAAGCCGTTCATCCAGTCGCGTTCTTCCGGCAGGCAGCCGGAGTTCTTCTGGTTGGACTTCCAGTTCTTGATGTCCAGCGCGCTGCGCACGATGTTCCAGTCACCGCACAGCACGTAATCGCGACCACTGGCCAGCCACTCGTCCAGGATCGGCTTCAGCCACTCCATCACCTCGAACTTGAAGCCCTGGCGCAGCTCACCCGAGGAGCCGGACGGAATGTAGAAGGAAACCACGCTGAGGTTGCCAAAGCGCGCCTCGATATAACGACCTTCGTCGTCGAACGGTGCCCAGCCCAGCGAGGTACGCACTTCATCGGGCTCGCGCCGGCTCCAGATCGCCACCCCGCTATAGCCCTTCTTGGTGATGGCGTCGCGGTAGAAGCAGTGGTGGCCGTCGGGGCGGAACAGCGCGTCGGTCAGCTGCGACTCCTGCGCCTTGGTCTCCTGGACGCAGAGCACGTCGGCCTGCTGGGCCAGAAACCACTCGTTGAAGCCCTTGGTGGTGGCCGAACGGATGCCGTTGGCATTGAAGCTGGTAATACGCATGAAGGACCGCTGTTGGGAAAGCTCAAGACCGGCACAGCATACCGCCCGGACCGGGGCGGCCGGCAAACCGGGCCTCGGCTTTCCCCGGACAGCAGCCCGGTTCGCTGCAGGCCCCCCTTGCCCGGACCCGCAGCGCAGCAATTGCAAGGGCCATGCTTTACCCTAGGAGCCTCAATAGACGATAAGACAGCGTATTTACATGAGTGACCACCGTTCCCGTTTCCTGCAGCTGGCGTTGAATGCCGACGCGCTGCGTTTTGGCCAGTTCACCCTGAAGTCTGGCCGGGTAAGCCCGTATTTCTTCAACGCTGGCCGTTTTGACACCGGCCTGGCGCTGGCCCAGCTGGGCAACTGCTACGCCGACGCCATCGACGCCGCCGGTATTGCCTTCGACCAGCTGTTCGGCCCGGCCTACAAGGGCATCCCGCTGGCTACCTCGATTGCCTGCGAGTTCTCGCACCGCGGTCGCAACCTGCCGTTGACCTTCAACCGCAAGGAAGCCAAGGACCACGGCGAAGGCGGCACCCTGATCGGCGCCGACATGGCCGGCAAGCGCATCCTGATCGTCGATGACGTGATCACTGCCGGCACCGCCATCCGCGAGGCCCTGGCCATCATCCGCGAAGCCAAGGGCATCCCGGCCGGCATCGTGGTGGCGCTGGATCGCCAGGAGATTGCCTCGGAAGAGGACCGCCGTTCCGCCGCACAGGCCGTGTCGGCCGAAACCGGTATTCCGGTGATTGCCGTCGCCAATCTGGCCGATCTGCTTGCATTCGCGTCCGGGAACCCGGAACTTGTTGGCTATCGCGAACCGTTGCTGGCCTACCGTGGCCGCTACGGGAGCAATCCGACAGGCTGATAGCAGGGGGCTGCCATGGTGCCGAATCCGTCCAAAACCGCCGCGACGTTGGTGCTGATGCTGGCTGCACTGGCACTGCCGGCGCTGGCGCAGAACAAGCCAGCCGATCCCGGCAAGAAGCTGTATTGCTGGGATGAAGGCGGCAAGCGCATCTGCTCGGACACCTTGCCACCGGAAGCGGTGAACAAGGCGCGTGAGGAATTCAACGCACGCAGCGGCACACGCGGAGCGGATGTGCAGCGCGCGCTCACCGCCGAAGAGCGCGCTGATGCGGCCTTGGCGCAGGCCCAGCAGGAAGTGGATGCAGCAGCAGCGGATACGCGCAAGCGTACCGAGCAGGCGATGTTGTCCACTTACGCCACGGAAGATGATCTGCGCCGTGTGTTCAGTGAACGCACGGCGATTGTCGACAACAACGTCAAGACAGCGATTTTCAACGTGACCAGCCTGCGGGGGTCCTTGGCAGCCCAGCTCACCGCCGCTGGCAACAAGGAGCTTGCCGGGCAGAAGGTGCCTGACAAGCAGGCCGGCGAGATCCGCCAGCGCCACAACGAGCTGCTGGCGCAGCTGCGTCTGCAGACCGCGTTCGAGCAGCAGCGGCAGGCGCTGGAAGTTGAGATCGCCGAGAGCCTGGCGCGGTATCGCGAGCTGAAGGGGATTCCCGCGCCGGTTGATGCCGCAGCGGCAGCGGCCGCACCGGCTGCTGGTACAGAGCCTGCCAAGGGCTGAGCGGTAGGCGGTAGTGCCGAGCCATGCTCGGCAGAGCTCTCCCGATACATTGTCGGATTGCGAATGAAAGCGGCCTTCGGGCCGCTTTTTTTATGGCTTTCAGTCAAAAGCTTCCCCCTCATCCGGCCCTACGGGGCACCTTCTCCCGCCTGCGGGAGAAGTTGCCCCGCAGCGGCGGATGAGGGGCTTCGCCCTGGCCTCGGCTCTGGCTTCAGTTTGGGCGGTCGCGCCGTCAGCCGCCCCACCCCAAACCCCACTTTTTACGCGCCTTTTACGCCTGCCCCGCCCCAACAGCGTCGATCATTTACGCCTCCCAGGCGGACGATAGCGGCCTGATCGGGGTGATCAGACTTGTCGTTCGCGCCTGCCTGCCGCCCTACCCGTCCACCGACGCGTACTCCGGCAGCCCCGGTCGCGTCCTGATCATGATTCGAGGTTTCCATGCCCGGCTGGCTTGCTCTGTTGTGCGGCGTAGTGGTGCTGATCGCCGCTGCCTACCTGTTGTACGCGGTCCTTCGACCCGAATCGTTCTGAGGAGTGCCGTCGTGACTGAAGCCATCATCCTCATTCTGGCCAGCCTGGCGCTGGCCTGGCCACTCGGCCTGTACCTGGCGCGACTGATGCGCGGTACGCCGATGCGTATCGACATCCTCTTCAACTGGATCGAAAAGCCGCTGTACCGCGTGCTCGGCGTTGATCCCAAGCACTCCATGTCCTGGCGTGGCTATGTGGTCGCGTTCCTGATCAGCAACCTGGTGCTGGCGGTGCTGACCCAGGCAGTGTTCATGACCCAGGCCTGGTTGCCGTTGAACCCGGACAACATCCCCAACATGCGCTGGGACACCGCGCTGCACACCATGGTGTCGTTCCTGACCAACACCAACCAGCAGCACTACAGCGGCCAGGCGCAGCTGTCCTACTTCTCGCAGATGACCGGTATCACCGGCCTGCAGGTGATCACCCCGATGATGGGCCTGGCGCTTGCAGTGGCAACACTGCGTGCCTTGTTCATGAAGCCGACGACAGGCGACACCGGTAGTACACCGGTGCGCGTCACCGTGGGCAACTACTACGCCGACGTGGTGCGCCTGTGCCTGCGCTTCCTGCTGCCGCTGTGCCTGGTATGGACACTGCTGCTGAACTGGCAGGGCGTGCCTTCCACGCTGGCGGGTGGCCCGCAGGCGACACCGATCGACGCCAGCGCCGGCATGGAAACGCAGAAGATACCGCTCGGCCCGGTCGCGGCGATGGTCGCGGCCAAGCAACTGGGTGCCAACGGCGGCGGCTGGTATGGCCCCAACAGCGCCTTCCCGCTGGAAAACCCGACCCCGCTGTCCAATGCCTTGGAGTTGATCGGCATCCTGCTGATCCCGATGGCCATCATCTGCATGCTTGGTGCCTTCACTGGCCGGCGTCGTTTCGGTGCACTGGTATTCGGCTGCATGCTGACCATGTCGGTCATCACCACCAGTGCCAGCCTGTGGTTGGAAGGCCATAGCGCCAGCGCCGCCAGTGCCTTGTTGATGGAGGGCAAGGAGGCACGCTTCGGCGCCGATGGCACGGCGCTGTGGTCGTCCATCACCACCCAGGTGCAGAACGGCTCGGTCAACGGCATGCATGATTCGCTGAGCCCGCTGGGCGGCATGATGCCCATGGTCAACATGCTGATCAGCGCGATCTGGGGCGGTATCGGCTGCGGTATCCAGCAGTTCCTGGTCTATCTGATGATGGCGGTATTCCTGGCCGGCCTGATGACCGGACGTACGCCCGAGCTGCTCGGCCGCAAGCTGGAAACGCCGCAGGTGCGCCTGCTCGCGGTGCTGGTATTGCTGCAACCGATCACCCTGCTCGGGCTGACCGCACTGACCCTGGCCATCCCCGGCCTGGCTGGCACCTCCAACCCCGGCTTCCACGGCATCAGCCAGGTGTTCTACGAGTTCACCTCGGCCTATGCCAACAACGGCTCGGGCTTTGAAGGACTGGCTGACAGCACCTTGTGGTGGAACCTGAGCTGTGCGCTGGTGTTGGTATTGGGCCGTTTCCCAATCCTGATCATCCCGCTGATCATCGCCACCCAGCTGGCCGCCAAACGGCAGGTGCCGCAAAGCGCCGGCAGCCTGCAGATTGAAACCCCGACCTTCGCATTGACGCTTATCTGCGTGGTCATCGTCCTTACCGTGCTGCAGTTCCTGCCGGCATTGGTGCTTGGCCCGGTGGCCGAACACCTGAGCCTGCTGGCCCTGCAGGGAGTTTCCTCACCGTGAACGCCCCCATGAACCGCTCCGCTTCTCCTGCGGCATCGCGCCGCCCCGCCCTGCTCGATGCGGCCGGCCTGCGCCGTGCGTTGATCGACTCGGTCCGCAAGCTCTCACCGCTGCATCTGCTGCACAACCCGGTGATGGCGGTGGTGATGGTCGGCACCGTGCTGGCGCTGATCGTCACCCTCAGCGGCAATGCGCCGATGGGCTTCGGCCTGGCCGTTACCGCGATCCTGCTGGTGACGGTGTTGTTCGGCAATTTTGCCGAAGCCGTGGCCGAGGCACGTGGCCGTGGCCAGGCCGCGTCCCTGCGACGTGCACGCCAGGACCTGGTCGCACGGCGTGTTTCCACGCCGTTGCAGGGTGCTGCCGAAAGCCGCGTCCCCGCTGCCGAGCTGCGCCCGGGTGAGTATGTGATCGTCAGTGCCGGCGAGTTCGTGCCGGCCGATGGCGAGATCGTGCGCGGCCTGGCCACCATCAACGAAGCGGCAGTCACCGGCGAATCGGCACCGGTACTGCGCGAAGCCGACACCGACCGCTCCGGCGTGATCGGCGGCACCAAGGTGCTGTCCGACGAGATCGTCGTGCGGGTCAGTGCCGAACCGGGCCACAGCTTCCTCGACCGCATGATCGCGCTGGTGGAAGGTGCCAACCGGCAGAAGACGCCCAACGAGATTGCGCTGACCCTGTTGCTGGCGGCGATGTCGCTGACCTTCCTGGTGGTAGTGGCAACGCTGCCGGCGATTGCAGGCTTTGTCGGCGTCACAGTCGATCCACTGCTGTTGATCGCCCTGCTGGTATGCCTGATCCCGACCACAATCGGCGGCCTGCTGCCGGCCATCGGCATCGCCGGCATGAACCGTGCGCTGTCGGCCAATGTGCTGGCCAAATCCGGCAAGGCCGTGGAAGTGGCCGGCGACGTCGACGTGCTGTTGCTGGACAAGACCGGCACCATCACCTACGGCGACCGCCAGGCCACCCATTTCCATCCACTGGCCGGTATCGACGCTGCACAGCTGCGTGAAGCCTCGCTGCTGTCGTCGCTGGCCGACCCGACCCCGGAAGGCAAATCCATCGTGCGTCTGGCCCGCCAGCAGGGTTGCACCACCGCCGAGCCCGACCACGTTCATGCGGATCCCTCCGCAAAAGCCCGCACATCCATGTGCGGGGTCCTAAATTATCTGGCGTTTACCGCGCAAACCCGCATGTCCGGCGTCGACCTGGACAACGGCCGCAGCATCCGCAAGGGCGCTGCCGATGCCATCACCGCGCATGTACTGGCACTGGGCGGCAGCGTGCCGAACGAGCTACAGGCGCGGGTGGATCAGGTTGCCCGTGGCGGCGCCACGCCGCTGGTGGTCAGCGAAGGAAAGCATGTACTCGGCGTGGTGGAGCTGGCCGACGTGGTCAAGCACGGCATGCGCGAGAAGTTCGCACAGCTGCGGGCGATGGGTATCCGCACGGTGATGATCACTGGCGACAACCCGCTCACCGCCGCCGCCATCGCCGCCGAAGCAGGTGTCGACGACTACATCGCGCAGGCTCGACCGGAAGACAAACTGGCACGCATCCGTGCCGAGCAGGCCGGTGGCCGACTGGTGGCAATGGTCGGCGACGGCACCAACGACGCGCCGGCTCTTGCCCAGGCCGATATTGGCCTGGCGATGAATTCCGGCACGCAGGCGGCCAAGGAAGCCGGCAACATGGTCGATCTGGATTCGGATCCGGCCAAGCTGCTGTCGGTAGTGGAAGTTGGCAAGCAGCAGCTGATTACCCGCGGTGCGCTGACCACCTTCTCGCTGGCCAACGACGTCTCCAAGTACTTTGCGATCCTGCCGGCACTGTTCGCTGCCAGCATCCCGTCGATGGCAGCCTTGAACGTGATGCAGCTGTCGAGCCCGCGCAATGCCGTGCTGGCAGCGCTGATCTTCAACGCGCTGGTGATTCCGGCCCTGATTCCGCTGGCCCTGCGCGGCGTGCGCTTCCGTCCGGCTACTGCCACCGCGTTGCTGCGGCGGAACATGCTGGTGTACGGCCTGGGCGGCGTACTGCTGCCGTTTGCGGCCATCAAGGCCATTGACCTCCTTCTTGCTCTGGTAGTTGGCGCATGAACACCTCCAATGCTTCTCCCCGTCGTGCCGGCAACCCGCTGTGGCGGCCGGCCATTGGTCTGTCACTGTTCGGCCTGTTTGGCACCGGTCTGGTCTATGCAGTGCTGGCGACCGGCATCTCCGGCTCGCTGTTTCCGGCACAGGCCGATGGCAGCCTGATCCGCGATGCCGATGGACAGGTGCGCGGCTCGCTGTATCTGGCGCAGCCGTTCACTGGCGATGGTTATTTCCAGAGCCGTCCTTCGGCTGCCAACTACGATCCTATGGCCGCGGCCGGCAGCAATATGGCGCGCAGCAACCCGGACCTGGTCAAACGCGTCAGCGAAGCCACTGCTGCAGTTGCCGCGCGCGAAAAGATCGATCCGGCCAAGGTGCCGGGCGATCTGATCACGCAGTCGGCCAGTGGACTGGACCCGGACCTGTCCCCGGCGGCGGTACAGGTACAGGTGGCGCGGGTGGCCGCTGCACGTGGCCTGCAACCGGCACAGGTGCAGGCACTGGTTGATGCGCAGCTGCAGGACCGCCAATGGGGCGTGTTCGGGCAGCCACGCATCAACGTGATTGCCCTCAACCGGGCCTTGGACCAGGCCAGGCATGCACCCTGATGCGGGGTGCACCTGCAGCAGCGCACAATCACGGCCATGAACGACTCCCGTAGCCGCCAGGCCGATGCCTTGGCCGAGGCCCTGCAACGCGACGCTGGCGGCAAGCTGACCGTCTTCCTCGGCGCCGCGCCGGGCGTGGGCAAGACCTTCAGCATGCTCACCCGCGCCCAGGAACAACTGCGGCGCGGGGTGGATGTAATGGCGGCCGTGGTTGAAACCCACGGCCGCAGCGATACCGCCGCCCTGCTCGACGGCCTGCCGCGCATTGCAATGTGCGCGCTGGAGTACCACGGCCATCAGTTGCAGGAAATGGATCTGGATGCGGTGCTGGCACGCAAGCCGGCACTGGTGCTGGTCGATGAGCTGGCCCATCGCAACGCTCCGGGTAGTCGTCACGAGCGGCGCTGGCAGGATGTGATGGAACTGCTCGATGCCGGTATCGACGTGTGGACCACGATCAACATCCAGCACCTGGAGAGCCTCAACGATGTGGTGATGCGCATCACCGGTGTGCGCGTCAGCGAGACCGTGCCCGACGTGGTGTTCGATCGCCTGCACGACATCGTGCTGGTCGACCTGCCACCGCGTGAGCTGATCGAACGCCTGCAGCAAGGCAAGGTCTACGTGCCGGAACAGGCCGCGCAGGCACTGCAGGCTTTCTTCTCGCCGGCCAACCTCACCGCCCTGCGCGAACTGGCGATGCAGGAAGCCGCCGACCGCGTCGACAGCAGCCTGCGCGAAACCCGCGCCGCGCGCGGCGAAGGCAATCTGCCGCTGCGCCGCCGCGTTGTGGTCGCCATCGACGGCGGCGGCCAGAGCGAATACCTGGTGCGGGTGGCGCGGCGCATCGCCGAGCGCCGCGATGCGCCGTGGACGGTGGTCACCGTGCAGCATCGTCGCCATGACGAAGCTACCCGTCGCGAAATCGACGATGCGTTTGCGCTGGCACGGCGCCTGGGCGGTGATGCCGAATTGCTGCATGGGCCGGGCATCGCCGATGCGCTGCTTGATTACGCCGCGCACAACGCGGTGTCGTCACTGGTGCTGGGCCGTACCCGCGAACGGCCACTGGCACGACTGTTCAACCAGACCCTGACCCAGCAGTTGATCCAGCGCGGCGCACACTACGAGATCACCATCATCAGCACGCCGCAGGCACGCGCCAACGCGCGTCGCTTCGGCTTGTCGCTTGCGCCGGACAGCTGGGGCAAGGATGCGATGACGGCAGTATTGGCCACCGTCGGTGCCTGCCTGGCGGCGTGGCTGGGCGAGCACTGGATCGGCTTGAGCGACCTGGCAATGGTGTTCATCGTCGCGGTGGTGTTGGTTGCCGCGCGCACCCGCATGAGTGCGGCGGTGCTGGCGGCGACGCTGTGCTTCCTGGCCTACAACTTCTTCTTCATCGCACCGCGCTTCACCTTTGCGATCAGCGCGCGGCAAGGCGTGATCACCGTCTTCCTGTTCCTCGCCGCCGCACTGGTTGCCGGCCGCTTGGCATCACGCCTGCGCATGCAGGTGGTGGCGCTGCGCGCGGCCAATCGCCATGCCAATGTGCGGCAGACGCTGGGGCGGCAGTTGGTTGGCGCCACTGACAATGCCCAGGTCGCGCATGCTGGCCGCGTGGCTCTGGAGCAGGCGCTGGATGCGCCGGCGTGGGTGCGGCTGGGTGAGGACACCAGCACCAGCGGCACAGCCGCACCGGGCGACACCGATCTGGCTGCCGCCGATTGGGCGCTGCGGCATGGGCAACCTGCCGGCCGCTTCACCGACACGCTGGCCGGCGCCGGCTGGTGGTTCCTGCCCTTGCTCGACGGCGAAGCGCACGCAATCGGTGTGGCCGGCCTGCGCTTTGACCATCAGCATCCACGCCTGGCCCCGGAGCAGCGCCAGCTGGTGGAAGCGATGGCCGACGACATCGCCCAGGCCGCATTGCGCACGCGGCTGGTCGCCGATTTGGAAACCGCGCATCTGCACAACGAAACCGAGCGCCTGCGCTCCGCGCTGCTGTCCTCGGTATCACACGACCTGCGCTCGCCGCTGGCGGCGATGATCGGCTCGGCCGACAGCCTGTCCAACTACGCCGATGCAATGGATGCCAGCGACCGCCGCGCCCTGCTCGACACCATCGTGGTCGAGGGCGAGCGGCTGGACCGCTATATCCAGAACCTGTTGGACATGACCCGGCTCGGCCATGACGGGCTCAAGCTCAACCGCGACTGGATCGGCGTGGACGAGCTGATCGGCTCGGCCGCGCGGCGCCTGCAGCGCTACCAACCGGGCGTACGCCTGCAGCTGGATATCCCTGCCGACTTGGCACCGATCTGGGTGCATCCGGCACTGGTCGAGCAGGCGGTGTTCAACGTGATGGAGAACGCTGCCAAGTTCTCGCCGCCCGGCGTGCCGGTGGAAGTGCGTGCGCGCCAGCAGGCCAACGAGCTGCGCATCGAGGTGATCGACGCCGGCCCCGGCATTCCCGACGCCGAGCGCTCGCGCATTTTCGACATGTTCTACAGCGTGGAGCGCGGCGACCGCGGCCGCCAAGGCACCGGCCTGGGCCTGACCATCTGCCAGGGCATGATCGGCGCGCACGGCGGCAGCGTCGAAGCGCTGCCGGGACGCGACGGACGCGGTACGCTGATACGCATGACCCTGCCCCTGCTCCAGCCACACCCCGAGAGCCCGCGCGATGACGGCTGAAACGCCGGCCATTCCGCCACCGCGCGTGCTGGTGGTCGATGACGAAGTGCAGATCCGGCGCTTTCTGGATATTTCACTGCGCGCGCAGGGCTATGCGGTCAGCCAGGCTGCCAACGGCGCCGAGGGCCTGCGGCGGCTGGCCGAGGACGGCGCCGATCTGGTGGTGCTGGATATCGGCCTGCCCGACATGGAAGGCCACGACGTACTGGCCGAGCTGCGGCAATGGAGCCAGGTGCCGGTGATCATGCTCAGCGTGCGTGCCGGTGAAGCCGAGAAAGTTCGCGCCTTGGACAACGGCGCCAATGACTACGTGACCAAGCCGTTCGGCACCCAGGAATTGATGGCACGGGTACGTGCACTGTTGCGCAGCCGTAGCACCGACAGCGAAGGCCAGGTACCGGTGTTTGACGACGGCCGCCTGCATATCGACCTGTCGCGCCGCGATGTGCGGGTGGATGGCGAAGCCATCGCATTGACCCGCAAAGAGTACGCACTGCTGGCCTTGCTGCTGCGCAATGCCGGACGGGTGGTGACCCAGCCGCAGATCCTGCAGGAAATCTGGGGGCCCACACATCGGCACGACACGCACTACCTGCGCATCCTGGTGGGGCGGTTGCGGCACAAACTTGGCGATTCGGCGCTGGAGTCGCGCTATCTGTTTACCGAACCGGGGGTTGGTTTGCGGTTTGGTGGAACGTGAGCGACAGCTTGTAGGAGCGGCGTCAGCCGCGAAACTGGTGAAACAACAGCCGCCAAGCGATCGGCGATTGCAACCACCCCTAAGCTGAAGGTGCAGTGGCTTCGCGGCTGACGCCGCTCCCAGAAGCCAGCGCCGGGGGAAGCAGAAGCAGAAGCAAAGGCAACCCCTCCCCAGCCCTCCCCTTGGCTACGCCAAAGGGAGGGAGACAAGCGGCAGCGCTTCGGTCTGATGGTCAGCGCGCGATGCGCCCCCTCCCTTTGGCGT
>NZ_JBRREH010000098.1:0-17064 GCF_056760175.1 Stenotrophomonas sp. STEN021
TCCGCCTGCAATCCAGCATTGCCAGCTTCGCGGCTTACGCCGCTCCCACAAGAGGCTATATCGGTAACGCCCCAGCCGAGCATGGCTCGGCTCTACCCGGATGCTGCAGCCTGCCATTGCTGCAGCAACTGCGCGCAATCGCGCAGCTGCCATTGCGCCATGCCAGGCCACGGGTCACCCGGCACATTGATCAGAACCCCCGGAACGCCAGCGGCCTTCGCCGTGGCCAGATCGTAGTAATGATCACCAACCATGCGCATCTGCGCCGGCAACACCTGCCAACGCTCGGCAAAGAACTGCAGGCCAGCCGGCGACGGCTTGGGCGCCACTTCCCAGCGGCCGATGATTTCCTCGACGGCAAAACACTCCGCCACACCAATCGCCGCCAGCGTCACTTCAGCCAGCTCACGCGCATTGCGGGTAAGGATGCCCAGCCGACAACCATCGGCATGCAGCGCGCGGATCAAGGCCACCGCTCCCGGCGCCGCGATCGACGCCTCGGCCAACGCACGCTCGTGCTGCATCAGCCAGGCGTGGCTGTCAGCGGCCTGCTGCGCAGGCAGGCTGGCCAGGTGCTCAAGAATGTCCGCACCGGATGGAATCTGCAGCTCGCGCCGGATCAATTCAAAGTCATGCACAGGCTCAGTCAGGGTACCGTCCATGTCGAACACCCAATGACGGCTGGCGGCGACGCCGCAACGCCCCGCCACATCAGCAAGCACCGGCATCAATCCCAGTTCGGCATCTGACTGCCATCCAACCCGCCAACCTCGAACACCGCCTTGCGGGTGCCGCCAGCCAACACCGGGAACTCGATCTCGATCACCTTGGCCTTGCGTGCCTGCCGCCACAGGCCGCGGTTGTCTTCGATGAACATGGCGATGGCCTCATCGGTATCCGGACGACGCGCGGCCATGCTGCGGGCCGGCGCACCATCAACGCTGACCTTGACCTGGCAGCCGCGGTAGCAGGCCTTGGCGAAGTCGCTGGACTGCAGCACCAGGTAAGCGTGGCGCTTCCACTCCGGGTGATCACGGAATACCAGGTTCACCTGCTTGGGGCCGGTGCTGTCAACTTCCACGCGGTCCTTGCTGAGGATCGCCGCCGAGCGCTGGGTGCCACCTTTGACCGGCACCTGGTTGTAGCTCCACAAGGCCTGCATGCGGCGCAGCTCGCTGGCCGCCGCCGCCTTCTCCCGGACCTCGGCAAAACCCGGCTCGATGCGCTTGGCGGTTTCCGAATCGGGGAACTGATCGAGCAGCGCAGCACCATGGATGCGCGCCTTTTCCCAATCAGCCGCGGTCACTGCAGCGTCGTAGAGCTTGCCGATGCCTTCGGCATCAGCCTCACGTTTGGCGCGCTCCTGTGCAGCCGCAGCTTCCTGTTGCTGGCGCTCTGCCTCCGGGTTGCTGCAGGCAGCCAGGGCGAGGATGCAGAGGGCGCCGAGAATCAAAGGTTTCATCAAACAGCTCCGGTGAACGTGGCGCGGAATGGGCGCGCGATGGGCTTCACTTTAGAGCATGTTGGAGGGTTCCGGATTCGGGATCAGCCTTTGCCATTGTCATCGATGCCATCAAGCTCCCCCACCCGCCACCAATGCGTTGAAGGCGCAGGCGCACGGATATCCAGACGCTTGCCCATCTGCGGTGCAGTCAATACAACCCCCTGCTCCTCCGCCAACACCGTGATCCGCTCGAACGGCTCGGTCCACGGGTGCAGGGCCAGATCAAACGTGCCGTTGTGAATCGGCATCATCACCTTGCCGCGCACATCCAGATGCGCCTGCAGGCTCTGCTCCGGCTGCATGTGCACATCCGGCCAATCGGCGTCATAGGCACCGGTCTCGACCATCGCAAGATCGAACGGGCCGTAGCGTTCGCCGATCTTCGCAAAGCCGTCGAAGTAACCGCTATCACCACTGAAGAAGATGCGCGTGCGGCCGGTATCGATCACCCACGATGCCCACAGGGTGCGGTTGCCATCGGACAAACCGCGACCGGAGAAATGCTGCGCAGGTGTGGCCGCGATTTTCAGGCCCTCCACCCGCGTTTCCTGCCACCAGTCCAGCTGGGTGATCTTCTCCTGCGGCACGCCCCAGGCCAGCAGGCGATCACCCACGCCCAACGCGGTGACGAAGTGCCGCACCTTCGGTGCCAACGCCAGCACCGCGTCGTGGTCGAGGTGATCGTAGTGGTCGTGGGAAATGATGACGCCGGTGATTTCCGGCAACTCATCGATCGACAGCGGCGGCGCATGGAAACGCTTCGGCCCCATGAACGAAAACGGCGACACGCGCTCGGAGAACACCGGGTCGGTCAGCCAGAAGTGACCATCCAGCTTCATCAGCATGGTCGAGTGACCCAGCCGCCACAGGCTGTCGTCCGGTGCGTCCAGCAAGGCCTGGCGGGTCAAGGCGTGCACCGGAATCGCCACCTGCGGCGTCGCATCGGCCGGCTTGTCGAACAGGAAGCGCCACCACACCTTGGCGCCCCGCACGAAGCCAAGCGGAACCTGCTCGGCCACATTGTGGAAACGCCCCTCGCCATATTGCGGCGACTGGTCGTAGGAGGCGGCCGGATGTGCACCGCAGGTCAGCAGGCCAATGGACATGGCAATCAATGAGAAGGAGGAAACGAGGCAGGCGACGCTTCATGGCTGGGCTTGCCGGTAAAAGTACACTTACGAGTTTACTTCCATCTCAAGGAAAGTAAACTGAACGGTGTAAAATAATCGAATGACTGACTCCAAGCGCCCGCTCCGCCTGACCGACCGCAAACGCGAGGCGATCCTGCGCGCGGCAGTGGCCGAGTTCCGCGAACTGGGCTTTGCCGGCACCAGCATGGACCGCATCGCCGCCACCGCCGAAGTGTCCAAGCGCACGGTCTACAACCACTTCGCCAGCAAGGACGAGCTGTTCACCGCCATCCTCTGGCAGTTGTGGGAAGCCAGCCAGTCGCTGGACGCGCTCGCCTACGATCCAGCCAGATCACTGCGCGAACAGTTGCTGGGCTTCGTCGCACAGAAACTGCGCCTGCTCAGCGATGCCAGCTTCATCGACCTGTCGCGGGTTGCCATGGCCGAGTTGGTGCATGCGCCGGAACGGGCGCGGGCGATGATGGACAAGCTGGCCGAGAAGGAAGAAGGCCTGACCACCTGGATCCGCGCCGCACAGACCGACGGCCGCCTGCGCGACGACATCACCCCGGCCGAGGCCGCCCATCAACTGCAGGGCATGGTCAAGGCATTTGCGTTCTGGCCACAGATAGCGATGGGTGCTGCCCCCTTGGACGCGAGCGCGCAGCAGCGGGTGATGCACGACTGCGTGGACATGTTCCTGGCAGTGCGCGCGCTCACGCCCTGAGTACGGGTACGGCGCGCCCCCACCCCGGCAGCCTGCCGCAGGGATCATCGCTCAGCCGAACGAGCGGCCAGCATGACTACAGGTGTAGTTACCTTTGACACTGCGACGGCAAGGCAGCCATTCGTACACTCCGCGAACACGCCCACCGGGCCCTTCGCAGACATATGCAACGTGCGCACTTCCCTGAGATGGTCATCGCTGTTGTTGTCCCTGCTCCCACTCAAAGCCCTCGCCACCGATCAATGGATTTTGGTCACTGATCTATGGGGAAATTCCGCCCAGCAGACCCTGAACCTGGACGTGCAAGGCACGCGGGTCAGCGGAACATTGGGCGGCGACCCGATCAGCGGCAGCTTGAACGGCACGCAGCTGAAGTTCACCGCAACTGGCAGTGATGGCCAGGTCTATCACTACGACGGCCGCATCGATGGCAGTCGCATGCAGGGCCGAAGCGACGAGCCGGACACCAACAACCGCAGTGCGCGTGCAGCGCATGATTTCAGCGCTTGGCGGGTGCCGTCGCGGCCGGACAACACACCGCGCCAGCACGACTTCACCCCAAGCGATTACTCCAATACCTTCAGTGCCGAGCGCACACCGGTACTGGTGATCTGGCCGGGCGATTCGGTACAGACCAGGACGCTGGATTCCGGCGGTGTCGACGAGCACGGCATCACCCGCGCCCTGTTCGGCAACCCGCAGGTCGGGCCGTTCTTCGTCGCCGGTGCCGAGCCCGGCGACACGTTGGCGATCACCATCAGCTCGCTCAAACTCAATCGCGACTATGCCGATAGCCTCGACGGCATCGTCGGCCGCTTGAAGACGCCGCGCATCGCCACCGAGACCGCGTCGCTGGGCAAGCCCGTCCGTTGGGAACTGGACCGGGTGCGCGGCATGGCACGCCCACAAGGCGCCAGCGGCGCATTGAAGAACTTCGAGATCCCGGTCAAGCCGATGCTCGGTGGTCTTGCCGTTGCACCCGGCTTTGGTTACCCGCCCTTCTCAACCGGCGACACCAGCGACTTCGGCGGCAACATGGATTTCAACGCCGTAGTCCAGGGCAACACGGTTTATCTGGAGGTACAGCAGCCCGGCGCATTGCTGTATGTCGGTGATGGCCATGCGCTGCAGGGCGACGGTGAAACCAGTCAATGGGCATTGGAAACATCACTGGACGTGGTGCTGAAGGTTGAACTGATCAAGAAGCAGTCCATCGCCACACCGCGCGTTGAATCGCCTACGCAGATCATGACGCTGGGGCAAGCAGGTTCCAGTGATGATGCGCTGCGCTTGGCAACCTCGGGAATGCTGCAGTGGCTGCGCCAGTCCTATGGTCTGGACATGTCACAGGCTACCCAGGTGCTGGGCGTGGCGGTGCAGTACAGCGTGGTCAATCTTGCCGGCCGCAGTGTCGGAGTAGCGGCGAAGATCGACAAGGCGGTGTTGAAGGATTTGCCGCTTGCGGCGGCAAAGAGCAGCCATTGAGGGCTGCGATCGAGTCTGATTGCGGCTCCGGCGCACGAAGTCCACGCGCTCGGGAGCGTCATACAACCTGCACAACAACGCCGCCACCATGTAGTGCCGAGCCATGCTCGGCAGAGGCCTCACCGGTAACGCCCAGCCGAGCATGGCTCGGCTCTACCAAAAAAAGCTTCGCGCGAAGGGTCCCGGGTGCGCTGCGCTTATCCGGGCTACACAACTACCCGCAGATTTGAAGCCCACACAAAAACAAACGGCGAGCCGAAGCTCGCCGTTTGCATAGAACTCGACGGATGCCGATTACTGCTTCGGTGCAGCTTCAGCCTTGGCGATCATCGCTTCCACCGAGGCGGTGGTGATCGGGTGGTAGCCCGGCTTGGCCCTGGCGAAGACTTCCTTGGCGAAGGCCAGACCTTCCGGCGTCTTCAGCAATTCAGCGTAGATCGGCAGCACCAGCTTGCGGCGACCGACCTTCTGGATGAACTCACCAGCTGCCGCCTGTGCATCGGTGTAACCGCTGCGGATCGCCAGCGGGTACC
Source organism: Stenotrophomonas sp. STEN021 (assembly GCF_056760175.1). Taxonomy (NCBI): domain Bacteria; kingdom Pseudomonadati; phylum Pseudomonadota; class Gammaproteobacteria; order Lysobacterales; family Lysobacteraceae; genus Stenotrophomonas; species Stenotrophomonas sp. STEN021. Next base: position 5,380 of record NZ_JBRREH010000098.1, read on the forward strand.
AACGCATCGCGATCTCGCCGTTCGGGGTACCGGTGAAGTGGTAGCCCTTGTCCAGCTGCGCCATCTTCTCGACCGGCAGCTTCTCGCCCATACCATCGATGAAGCGCACCCATTCCTGGGTGTTCCACTCGCGGGTCACCTGGTTGTTCGGCAGCGAATCGCTGCCCAGGAAGGCGATGCGTGCAGTGTCGACCACGGCGAAGTTGCGCGAACGGGCCTTGGTGGCGAACGCCGGGATGCCCGGCTCTTCCAGCCATGCCTTCAGCTCGGCATCGGTGACCGCTGTCGGATTCTTCGGCAGCAGGTTCTTCTTCATGTACTCGACGAACTGGTCGGTGTTGGCGCTCTGGAAGGCATGGTCGTCGAACCAGCCACGCAGGAACGGGTCAAACACCGCACGGCCAAAACGCTGCTCCAGGAACTGCAGGAACCATGCGCCCTTGACGTAAGCCACCTGGCTCAGCGCGTCGTCCGGGTCACGCTCGTTGAGCGGCGGCAGCGCCAGCGCCTGGTCGGCGGGGCTCATGTCCTTCACTTCGTTGAGCAGATCGGTCTGGTCGATCTCGCGTTCCATCTCAGCCATCTCCGTGCCATACAGCGCCTCGGTGATGCGGCCCTGCACGTAGGTGGTGAAACCTTCGTTGAGCCAGATGTCCTTCCAGCTGGCATTGGTCACCAGATTGCCGGACCAGCTATGCGCCAGCTCGTGCGCGACCAGCGACACCAGCGACTTGTCGCCAACGATGACGGTCGGCGTAGCGAAGGTCAGGCGCGGATTTTCCATGCCACCGAACGGGAACGACGGCGGCAGCACCAGCATGTCGTAACGGCCCCAACGGTATTCGCCGTACAGGTTCTCGGCAGCACCGATCATCTTTTCGGTGTCTTCGAATTCCTTGGCGGCCTTGTTGACCATGGCCGGCTCGGCCCATACGCCGGAGCGCTCGGAGATCGGCTCGAACACCAGATCGCCGGCAGCGATGGCCAGCAGGTAGGACGGGATCGGCTGCGGCATCTTGAAGGCGTAGTCGCCATCGCGTGCAGCCTTCGGATCGTTGTCGGCGCTCATCAGCACCATCACGTCCGGGCGGCTGGTGACATGCGCGCTATAGGTGAAGCGGACGCTAGGGGTGTCCTGCAACGGCACCCAGGAACGGGCGTGGATGGCCTGCGACTGGCTGAACATGAAGGGCAGCTTCTTGCCCTCGGTCATGGACGGCTCCAGCCACTGCAGACCGGAGGCGGTCGGCGCGGTGTGGTAGGTGATGCGCACCGAGGTCGGCTGGGCCGGGGTTTCGATGCTCAGCTTGCTGCCGAACACCTTGTCGGCCGGTGCCAGCGCGAACTGCAACGGGGTGGCAGCGCCATCGGCAGCGAGGGCCTCGACCTTTTCAACGGTCAGCTCGCGGGTATCGAGCAGCAGCTGCTTGGCAGCCTTGTCCTTCCACTCCAGCGTATAGGTCGCCGTGCCGCCGATCTGCTTGGCGTCGAAATCGACCTTCAGGTCCAGCGCCACGTCCTTGATGACAACCTTTTCGGGTTCAGCGTAGGAGCTTTCATCGTGGCTGCGGCTGACGGTATTCACGGCGGCGGCGGGCTTCTGGGCGACGGGGTCGACGGTGGGGGCTGCGGGTTCTTTGGCACAGCCGGCGACAAGCGCCACGGCCAGGGGCAGCATCAGGAACGAAGAACGCATTGATCTGGAACCGGTTCAGGGGATAACCGTTGATTTTAAACCCGAAAGGCTTGGGTGGATGCGGCGGTGCGGCAAGCGGCACCCCCGCAGGCTTTGCGGAAGCTGCCGGGATGCGTGAATCAGCTCGCGGACCACGGTAGTGCCGAGCCATGCTCGGCAACGGCCTTACCAGCAGAGGCAAAAGCTGAAAAGCCAACCCCTCCCCAGCCCTCCCCTTGGCCTGCGGCCAAAGGGAGGGGGCAGAGGCGCAGCACCGTCCCACATACGAAAAAAGGCGGCCAATGGCCGCCTTTTCCTCAACCCACCCAGCAACCAAGCCTCAAAGCTTGTAACCGGAGTGGATCGACACAATACCCGCGCTCAGGTTCTTGTAATGGCAGCGGCCAAAACCCGCCTCGCTCATCATCGCCTTCAGCTCTTCCTGCGGCGGGTGCTTGCGGATGCTCTCGGCCAGGTACTGATAGCTGTCGGCATCACCGCGCGCAAACAGTTTGCCCAGCTTCGGCAGCACCTTGAACGAGTGGAAATCGTAGATCGGCTTGAACCAGTCAACGGTCACTTCCGAGAACTCCAGCACGCGCGCCTGCCCGCCCACCTTCAGCACGCGGTACATCTCGCGCAGCGCTGCTTCCTTGTCGGTCACGTTGCGCAGACCGAAGGAAATGGTCACCAGATCGAAGCTCTGGTCCGGGAACGGCAACGCTTCTGCATTGAGCTGCACCCACTCGAAGCCCGATACCTGGCCACGGTTGGTCAGACGGTCGCGACCCACCGACAACATACCGGCGTTGATGTCACCCAGCACCACGCTGCCTTCGGCGCCGATGCGCTCTTTCAGCAGCACCGCGATATCACCGGTACCACCGGCCAGATCCAGTACCCGATCACCCGGCTTCACCTGCGCGGTGGCTACGAAGTAGCGCTTCCACAGCCGATGAATACCCAGGCTCATCAGGTCGTTCATCACGTCGTAGTTGTCGGCCACGGAGGTGAACACCTGGCCGACAAGCTTCTGCTTGTCCTTGGCCGGTACATCGCGGAAGCCGAAGTGGGTGGTGCCGGTCTTGTAGGGGGATTCGCTCATGCCGCTGATTATCGCACCGACAGCCCGATTGCGGCGCCAGCAGGCTGAATCCGGCCGCTATGATGATCGCCACAGCACCACAAGGACCTTGCATGATCACCACCCCGGACTACCGCGCCCTGCTTGAAACCGCCATCGCCGAGGCCCGCCAGGGCCTGGCCGAAGGCGGCATCCCGATTGGCGCGGCGCTGTACCACAACGATGGCCGCCTGCTCGGCTGCGGCCACAACCGCCGCATCCAGGAAGGCGACCCGTCCATCCATGGCGAAACCGACGCCTTCCGCAAGGCGGGCCGCCAGCGCGGCTACCGCAACACCATCATGGTCACCACCCTGGCCCCATGCTGGTACTGCAGCGGCCTGGTACGGCAGTTCAACATCGGCACCGTGGTGGTGGGTGAATCGGTCAGCTTCCCCGGCGGCATCGACTGGCTGCGCGAGAATGGCGTGAACGTCATCGACCTGAATGACGCCAGCTGCATCGAGATGATGGGACGCTACATCGCGGAGAACCCAGACGTCTGGAATGAAGATATCGGCGAGTAACGCGCCTGAATCTGAATAAACCCCTATTAATCTCACAAGGAAATTAGACGCTGTAGTCAGATCGTAAGAAAAACAGCGTTATGCTCGGGGTACAGGGGCACTGCCATCGAGGTGAAGCGATGTATACAACGCCCATCCAACACAGCAGTCGCCAATCCCTCCAGCGTGCTGGGGAGCAATTGCGACAGCAGTACGCACGACATCGCTGCTCGGCCCCGTTCTGGGATGCCTACCAACAGGTTCAGCGTGAACTGGTAGCGGCATATCCGGAACACCAGGCCGAGCTCTGCAACCGCCTGGCGGTATTCGCCCAAGGTCTGGGCGCGGTTGAGAAGGCTCAGTTACTGGAGCTGGCGGATAACGAAGCATAAGAAAAACCGGGCCCAGCCCGGTTTTTTTTGCCTTGCCTCTGCCCCCTCCCTTTGGCCAAAGGCCAAGGGGAGGGTTGGGGAGGGGTTGGCTTTCGGGCTTTCCAGGCCCAGAGCTGCCCTCACCCCAACCCCTCTCCCGCAGGCGGGAGAGGGGTTAAAAAAGCAAAAGGCGCCTCTCGGCGCCTTTTGCTTGCAACTACCCTGCCCCTTACTGCTGCGGCAGGTCGCCGTTCCTGGCCAGCTGCTTGCGGTTGAACACCCGCTGCACCACCACGAAGAACAGCGGAATGAAGAACAGGCCGAGCAAGGTGCCCACCACCATGCCGCCCAACACGCCGGTACCGATGGCGCGCTGTGCACCCGAACCCGCACCGGAGGCGATTGCCAGCGGCAACACGCCCAGGCCGAAGGCCAGCGAGGTCATGATGATCGGACGCAGACGGTCGCGGACCGCGTGCATCGTCGCTTCGATTACACCTGCACCCTTCTCAAGGTGCTCCTTGGCGAATTCCACGATCAGGATCGCGTTCTTCGAGGTCAAGCCCACGGTAGTCAACATCGCCACCTGGAAGTACACGTCGCGCTCCATGCCGCGCATGGTGTTGGCCAGCACCGCGCCGAGAATACCCAGTGGCGCAACCATCAGCACCGCGGTCGGCACGCTCCAGCTTTCATACAGTGCGGCCAGGCACAGGAACACGATCAGCAACGACAGTGTGTACAGCAGCGGCGTCTGTGAACCGGCCTCGCGCTCCTGGTAGGACACGGCGGTCCACTCGATGGTGAAACCGGCCGGCAACTGCTTGGCCAGCTTTTCCACTTCCAGCATCGCGTCACCCGAGGCCACGCCCGGTGCGGCTTCGCCCTGGATTTCCAGTGCGGAGACGCCGTTGTAGCGCTCCAGACGCGGCGAGCCGTAATCCCAACGCTGGCTGGCGAACGCCGAGAACGGCACCATCTCGCCCGAGGAATTCTTCACCGTCCACAGGTTGAAGTCCTCCGGGTTCATGCGGAAGCCGTCATCGGCCTGCACGTAGACGCGCTTGACGCGGCCACGGTCGATGAAGTCATCGATGTAGCTCGAACCCCAGGCAGTAGCCAGCGTGCTGTTGATGGTGTCCAGCGACAGACCGTGTGCACCGGCCTTGGCCACGTCGATGTCCAGACGCAGCTGCGGGGTGTCGTCCAGGCCGTTCGGGCGCACGTTGGCCAGCAGCTTGCTCTGCCCAGCCATACCCAGCAGTTGGTTGCGTGCATTGACCAGCGCATCATGGCCGGCACCGCTGTTGTCCTTCAGGAAGAAGGTGTAGCCCGAGGCGATACCCAGCTCCGGCATTGCCGGCGGCGGGAAGGCAAAGATGAAGGCGTCCTTGATCTGGCCGAGCGCTGCCATCGCACGACCGGTGATCGGCCCAACGCCCTGATCGGCGCTACGCTCGTGCCAGTCCTTGAGCTTGACGAAGGCCATGCCCGAGTTCTGGCCCATGCCCGAGAAGCTGAAGCCCTGCACCGAGAACACCGACTCAACGGCGTCCTTCTCGTTCTTCAGGAAGTGGTCTTCCAGCTTGTAGATCGACTCCAGGGTACGTTCCTGGGTAGCGCCAACCGGTGCGTTGACCAGCGCCATCAGGATGCCCTGGTCTTCATTGGGCAGGAACGAGCTGGGCAGGCGCGCGAACAGCAGGCCCATCACCACGGCCAAGGCCAGGAACACCGCCATGAAGCGAGCCGGGCGGGCAAGGATGCCGCGCACACCGCGCTGGTAGGTACCACTGGTGCGATCGAAGCTGTTGTTGAACCAGTTGAAGAAACGGCCCGAGATGCCCTTGTGGGCAACGTGGTGCTCGCCCTTCTTCAGCGGCTTGAGCATGGTGGCGCACAGCGCCGGGGTCAGCACGATGGCGACCAGCACCGACAAGGCCATCGCCGACACGATCGTCGCCGAGAACTGCCGGTAGATGACGCCGGTGGAACCGCTCATGAAGGCCATCGGCACGAACACCGCCGACAACACCAGGCCGATACCGACCAGTGCGCCGGTGATCTGGCTCATCGACTTGCGGGTGGCTTCCAGCGGCGACAGTCCTTCCTCGGACATGATGCGCTCGACGTTCTCCACCACCACGATGGCGTCATCGACCAATAGACCGATCGCCAGCACCATCGCGAACATGGTCAGCATGTTGATCGAGAAACCCAGCACAGAGAGGATGCCGAAGGTACCCAGCAACACCACCGGCACAGCGATGGTCGGGATCAAGGTGGCACGGAAGTTCTGCAGGAACAGATACATCACCACGAACACCAGCACGATGGCTTCCAGCAGGGTCTTGACCACACCCTTGATCGACACTTTCACGAACGGGGTGGTGTCGTACGGGATCACTGCCTTCATGCCGGCCGGGAAGTTGGCCTTCAGCTCGTCCAGGGTCTTGCTCACGCCCTCGGCGGTTTCCAGCGCGTTCGCACCGGTGGCCAGGGTGATGGCCAGGCCGGAGGCCGGCTTGCCGTTGTAACGGGTGACGAAGTCGTAGGTTTCCGCGCCCAGCTCAACCCGGGCAACGTCGCCCAGCTTCAAGGTGGAACCGTCGGTTTCGGTACGCACCACGATGTTGCGGAACTGCTCCGGCGTCTGCAGACGGTCCTGCGCATTGATGGTGGCGTTGAGCTGCTGGCCCTTGACCGCCGGTGCACCACCCAACTGGCCGACGGCGACCTGCGCGTTCTGCGCCTTGACCGCGGCAGTGACCTCGTCAACCGACACCTTGTAGGTCTGCAGCTTGGTCGGGTCCAGCCAGATGCGCATGGCGTACTTGCCACCGAACACCTGGATCGAGCCCACGCCCGGCACGCGGCTCAGCGGATCGACGACATTGGAACCGACGTAGTCGGAGATGTCGTTCTCATCCATGCTGCCGTCTTCGGAGACGAAGCCCAGCACGTTGAGGAAGCCCGAGCTGGACTTGGCAACGTTGATGCCCTGGCGCTGCACTTCCTGCGGCAACAGCGGCATCGCCAGCTGCAGCTTGTTCTGCACCTGCACCTGGGCGATGTCGGAGTTGGTGCCGCTCTCGAAGGTCAGGGTGATGCTGGCCTGGCCGTTGGAGGAGCTGTTGGAGGAGAAGTACATCAGGCCGTCCAGGCCCTTCATGTTCTGCTCGATGATCTGCGTCACCGAGTCCTCGACCACCTTGGCCGAAGCGCCCGGGTAGCTGGCGGAAATGGACACCGCAGGCGGCGCGACCTCGGGGTACATCGAGATCGGCAGCTTGAGCATTGCCAGCGCGCCGGCAAGCATGATGATGATGGCGATGACCCACGCGAAGATGGGCCTGTCGATGAAGAAGCGTGCCATGTAGTTCTCCGCTTACTGCTTGTCAGCCGGCGCCGCGGCAGGCGCGGCGGCTGGCTTGGCGGCTTCGGCACCCTTCTCGGTGGCCTGCACCGGCATCCCCGGGCCGATCTTCTGCAAGCCTTCGACGATGACCTTGTCGCCTGCCTTCAGACCGTCCTCGACCAGCCACTTGTCACCGACGGTGCGGCTGACCTTGACCGGGCGAACGGCAACCTTGCCTTCGGCATCCACCACCATCGCGGAGGTGTCGCCCTTGGGATCGCGTGCAATGCCCTGCATCGGCACCAGCAGCGCATTCGGACGCACGCCACTGCCCAGCACCGCACGCACGAACATGCCCGGCATCAATACCTGCTCCGGGTTCTCCACGCGCACGCGCATCAAATAGCTGCCGGTGGTCGGGTCGACGCTGACTTCGGAGAACTCCAGCTTGCCCTTGTGGGCAAAGGTGCTGCCGTCTTCCAGCACGATGTCGACCGGCAGTTCCGAGGCGCCTTCCAGGCGACCGGCAGCCAGTTCACGGCGCAGCTGCAGCAGCTCGGCCGAGGACTGGGTGACGTCGATATAGATCGGGTCCAGCTGGTTGATGGTGGCCAGCGGTTCGGCCTGACCGGCGCTGACCAGCGCGCCCTGGGTGACCGAGGACTTGCCGATCTGGCCGCTGATCGGTGCGGTGATGCGGGCATAGCCCAGCGTTACGTTGGCCGCATCCAGCGAGGCGCGGGCGGCGAGCACGTCGGCCTCGGCCTGCTTCCAGGTGGCCTGCGCGTTTTCGTCATCCTGCACGCTGATGACCTTGGATTTGGCCAGCTCGGCGCTGCGGCGTGCTGCCAGGCGGGCGGCGTTGGCGGTCGCTTCGGCACGCGCCAGCTGCGCACGTGCACTGTTGGCCTGGGCGCGGTAAGCAGCGTCATCCAGTTGATACAGCGGATCGCCGGCCTTGACCACGCTGCCTTCGGTGAACAGGCGCTTGGCGACGATGCCACTGACCTGCGGGCGCACTTCGGCAACCTGGTAGCCGTTTGCACGGCCGGCCAATTCACGGGTCAAAGTGACCGTTTCCGGCTTCAGCGTGACCACGGTGACCTGACCCGGCCCACCCTGCTGCGGCTGCTCTCCGCCACCCTTGCAGGCAACGAGCGCGACGGATAGTGCGAGGGAAAGCGCGACGAGACGGTAGCGACTGATAGCGGGCATGGGAGAGGAGCTCAATGGGGAAAAGTGGCGCTCGAGGATCGGGCGGAACATGAGGCATGCCGAGGCATATCCTTCCGTAGCACATACGTTACGGGTACAGCCGTGGCAACCGCCACCACCACACACATCACGGCCATCCTGCAGAGCAAGCCGCCGAAATATACATACATACACTCATGTTTGTAAACGGGTACAATTCAGGTCGGTTTCATCCAGCATTTGCACAGAGCAATGGCCAGAAAGACCAAAGAAGAAGCAGCAGCCACCCGCGAAAGCATCCTCGATGCCGCACTGGCCTGCTTCCATGAACTCGGCGTTGCAGGCAGCTCGCTGGCGGCGATAGGCGAGCGTGCGGGCGTCTCCCGTGGCGCGGTGTACTGGCACTTCAAGAACAAGACCGAAGTGCTGGAAGCAATGATCAACCGCGAGCGCGTGCCGTTCATCAAGCGCCTGCGCCAGACCTATTCGCCCCTGCGCAGCACGCCGATCCTGGACCTGCGCTCGGCGATGCTGGTGTCCTTGAGTGAGTTGGCCAACGATCCACGATTGCGCGAGATGATGGAAATCATGCTGCGCAACGACCTGTCCACCGAAAGCCTGGCGATGCAGCAACTGCAGCACGACAGCGTCGAAGAGGAAATGGCGATTTTCCGCCGCGCCCTCGAGCGCGCGCGTGACCTGGGCCAACTGCGCGATGGCGTGAACACTGCAAGCAGCGCACGCATCCTCCATGCTGGCCTGACCGGCGTGTTGTACAGCGCCATGCTGGAACCGACCCAGTTCGACCTGGAGCGCGACAGCCGCGAGATGCTGGATGCGCTGATGGCGCATTACGTAAAACCCGGTGTATTCGAGCCCGGCGCTGATCCGTCACCGCTACCACCGCCAGACCCCGAAGAAGACTAAGCAAGCCGTAGTGCCGAGCCATGCTCGGCAGAGGCCTTGCCGAGCAAGGTTGTGAGAGCCACACCTACCCTGTAGGAGCTGTGTAAGCCGCGAAGCAGACAGCGGCACCAGCAAAAGCGAAAGCAGAGCACCCCTCCCAACCCTCCCCTTGCCTGCGGCAAAGGGAGGGCTAAAGCCGCGGCACCGCTGGAAACAGGTAGTGCCGAGCCATGCTCGGCAAGGGCCTTGCTCGCAATGCCAACAACCAAAACACAAAAAAAAACGGCGACACCAAAGGCGCCGCCGCTTTTCACCAACCCAAACCAACAATCACAGAATATAGCGACTCAGGTCCGGGTCCTTGACCAGCTCACCCAGGTGCTTGTCCACATACGCCGGGTCGATCGCAATACTGTCGCCATCACGATCCGGCGCCTCATAACTCAAGGTATCCAGCAACCGCTCCAGCACCGTGTGCAGACGACGCGCACCAATATTCTCCTGCCGCTCGTTGACCTGGAACGCGATCTCCGCCAAACGGTCCACCGCCTCGGCAGTGAAGTTGACCTTGACGCCTTCCGTCGCCAACAAGGCTTCGTACTGCTTGGTCAACGCCGCCTTCGGCTCAGTGAGAATCCGCACGAAATCATTCTTGCTCAGCGCACCCAGCTCCACGCGGATCGGGAAACGACCCTGCAGCTCGGGAATCAGATCGCTCGGCTTGGCCAGATGGAACGCACCGGAAGCAATGAACAGGATGTGGTCGGTCTTCACCGTGCCGTACTTGGTCGACACGTTGGAACCTTCCACCAGCGGCAGCAGGTCGCGCTGTACGCCTTCGCGTGAGACATCGCCGCCGGACGAACCTGCGTCGCTGCGCTTGGCAACCTTGTCGATCTCGTCGATGAAGACAATGCCATGCTGCTCGCAGGCTTCAATTGCGGCCGTGCGGATATCGTCTTCGTTGACCAGCTTGCCGGCCTCTTCCTCGATCAGCAGCGGACGCGCAGCCTTGATGCTCAGCGTACGCTTGTTCGACTTGGCACTGCCCAGATTGGCGAACATCGACTTCAGCTGCTGGCCCATTTCTTCCATGCCCGGCGGGGTCATGATGTCCATGCTGACGTTGGCAGCAACGTCCAGTTCGATCTCGCGCTCATCCAGCTCGCCAGCGCGCAGCATGCGGCGGAACTTGATGCGGGTTTCGTTATCGGCAGCCGACGGTTCATTGCGCGCCGCTTCCGGATCAAAGCCAATACCAACGCTGCGGCGTGGCAGCAGCGCATCCAGGATGCGGTCTTCAGCCTTCTCCTCGGCCTGGGTGCGCACGCGCACCTTGGCCTGCTCGCGGTAGAGCTTGACCGCGGTATCGGCCAGGTCACGGATGATCTGCTCCACGTCCTTGCCGACGTAACCTACCTCGGTGAAGCGGGTAGCTTCCACCTTGACGAACGGCGCATTGGCCAGCGTGGCCAGGCGGCGCGCGATTTCGGTCTTGCCGACGCCGGTCGGACCGATCATCAGGATGTTCTTGGGCATTACTTCATTGCGCAGCTCGGTGGGCAACTGCATGCGGCGCCAGCGGTTGCGCAGCGCGATGGCGACCGCGCGCTTGGCGTCGTGCTGGCCAACGATATGACGGTCCAGCTCCTGCACGATCTCGCGCGGGGTCATGGTGGCGGAGGAAACTTCGATCTTGTGGCTCATGGGGTACTCGCGCTTGATGGCCGAAGAGCTCAGAGCTCTTCCACCACGACGTTGGTGTTGGTGTAGATGCAGATGCCGCCGGCGATATTGATCGCCTCGGTAGCCACGCCACGTGCATCCAGATCGGTGTGCTTGAGCAGTGCGCGTGCCGCGCTGAGCGCGTAGGAACCGCCAGAACCAATCGCGATGATGCCGTCTTCCGGCTCGATCACATCACCGGTGCCGCTGATGATCAGCGAGGTTTCGCGGTCGGCTACGGCCAGCAGCGCTTCGAGCTTGCCGTAGCGGCGATCGGTACGCCAATCCTTGGCCAGCTCCACCGCAGCGCGGGTCAACTGGCCGTGCTTCTCAAGCTTGGCTTCGAACAGTTCAAACAAAGTGAAAGCATCAGCGGCCGCGCCGGCAAAACCCGCCAGCACCTGACCATCGCGGCCAAGCCGGCGCACCTTGCGCGCATTGCCCTTCATCACCGTATGGCCCAGGGTGACCTGACCATCGCCAGCAATCGCCACATGCTCGCCGCGACGCACGCAGCAGATGGTGGTGGCATGAAACACGTTCGGGTTCTGACTGGGGTCCATACGGCCTCCGGAATACTGTTCACCGGTAATGGGGCCGACCAGCGCCGCGATCAAGCCTCCCCCCAACAGCGACAGCCACCATTCAGAAAAACCCAACGGGTAGTGCCGAGCCATGCTCGGCAGAGGCCTTCCCAGCACTCCCACCGACCATCTTGTGGGAGCGGCGTAATCCCTCAAGCCCCCACCACGAAAATCGTAAGAGAACCACAACCAGACAAACCACCAACAAAGCCCCGTTACCCCCAACAAAAAAAGCCACCACGC